>JBBRAW010000053.1:0-20763 GCA_038206385.1 Bacteroidia bacterium
ATTATAGACATTATTTCAACTAACGATGGGGGTTACTTAATGTATGGTGTAACATTCTCTCCACAAGGATTTGATATTAGCCTTACAGGATATAATGATACTTCATTATGGGTTGTAAAAATTGATAGCATGGGAACTAAAATCTGGGACAAAAGATTTGGACCATGTAATAGGATATATGTAGCAAATACGGTTAGTAATGGACCTGGAAAATGTAAAAATAACCACCTAGCAATTTCTACCAGTGATGGTGGTTTTTTATTAGCGGCAAGTGTAAAAGGAGTAGCTTGTGGTGATGTAACAGAAGCACCAAGATCTACATTGTTGGATTATTGGGTAATAAAAATAGATCAAAACGGTATAAAGCAATGGGATAAACGTTTTGGCAGCTTGTCAAGAAATAATGTTGAGTCACTTGCCGAAATGGATACTGGAATTTATGTTATCGGTGGAAGTACAAGAGGTGGTATAGGAGGCGATAAAACAGAAGCCGCGCGTGGTCTTGATGATTTGTGGTTTGTATGTTTTGCTGATACTACTGTTGCAAATATTACCAGTGTAAATGAAATTACACAAAAACAAAGCACACTCTCTATTTGGCCCAACCCAGCAAATGATGTTTTAAATTATACACTTACTGGAAATGATAAAATAAAAAATATTGTTTTATCTAACGTACTTGGCGAAAAAGTTTTGGAAATAAATACACCAACAAACAACGCAATTCAAATTAATAATTTACAATCAGGCGTTTATTTATTCAAATGCGAAACAACAAAAGGAAAACGATTTATTAAAAAAGTAATGGTGACGAAATAGGGATTTATTACTATACAATCCTTAAATGAGAAAATTTAAAATCCCATCTTAAAATATTTAAGATGGGATTTTAAATATAATCGTAAACATGCATTATATTTAAACAAATTCTTTTTCATCTAAATACTAAAGCAATGCATGTTTTTATTTCATTGGCAAAAGTGACGAGAAGTAATTTTCAAATTTTCAAATCGAAAAATTTTCAAATCATTATTTCCTCTTCGCCTTCTCCGCTTTTTTCTTTAATTTCATTTTCTCGTACAGATGTTTTGTTTTATTGAGGTTTGCCCAATAATCATCGCCATAGTCAACTAAAATTTCATCACCAGGATTGATGGTTCGTGTTGCTACAATAAAACCACGTTTCACACCTTGACGCACTTTTATTTCATATTGTGCATTATTCTTTAATCCTTCTACACGTCCAATTCCTTTGGCGTCATTCGCATAACGTGCCATCGCTTCAGGCGTGAAGTAGGCATCAATACATCGTTGCTTGGTGATAAAGAAAACATATCCTTCATGACCTTCATCAGCACGACGCTCACACTCGGTCCAAGTAACTATTTCCCCCTCGTACTCGCATACAATATCTCCGCGCGTAAATTGTGTTTTGGTGAACAGGCCTTTTCCAGCGCCCGGTATCAGACTTTTTTTCAGGTATAACATATAACCGGTTTAACGGGTCGCAAAGATATAATAAGGATTGTACCCCCGAAATAATTGTCGTAATCTGTTTTTTCATAAATACACGTTGCTATTGGTTGATTGTTATACAAGGGAATTAATTACTACTTAGCAAGCTAGTCCCGCTAACTATTGCCAAAACCTAAAATTAATTTTTACTATTTTCCGATTTTGATTCTAAGTACTGTTGCCAGAAGATTGCTGAGAAACCTAATACTACAATGATGATCGAGATAGCTAACATAGTTTTTTCTTTTTGTTATGACAGCAAGATCGGTTGGAAGGTAATTTTACCTCACAGATTTTGGTCAATTGAGAAATTGGAAGGGTGAAATCCTGCTTTTTTATCGATGGAAACCAATATCGACTAACTCAAAAATGGACGCTAAACAGCTACTTTATCGTAATTCACCATTCTGTCTAAAATGCGATAAGCATCTTGAATACTATCTACAGGAATAAGTGTTAAGCTAAGCTTGCCCTTCTCTTCTTTCATCTTACAAAGACGAGGATGAGCTTGCACAAAACGCAAAACACTAGCAAATAACGGACTTTGAAAATAAGCCGATTGTTGATTGTTGATGAAATATGTTTTTAAAGTACGATGCTTCAAAACAATTTTTTCGAAACCTAATAAACGAGCTTTCCATCGTAGTCGAATAGTGTTCATCAATTCAAAAACTTGCGGAGGAACTGGTCCGAAACGATCACGCAATGATTCTGCAAACACTAAAAGTTTTTCTTCCGTTTCAATATCATCCAACTCTTTGTAAAGACTTAATCGCTCAGCAGTATTCGAAACATACGTATCAGGAATACGCATTTCCATATCGGTATCAATTTGGCAATCGTTAACAAATGTTGCACCTTCTTCTGCGGGAAATAAATCTTTGAAATCTGTTTCTTTTAATTCTTGAATTGCTTCATCTAAAATTTTATGATACATCTCAAAACCAATCTCCGAAATAAATCCACTTTGTTCACCACCTAATAAATTTCCAGCACCGCGAATATCTAAATCCTTCATCGCAATTTGAAAGCCACTACCCAAATCCGAATGTTCTTCAATAGCTTTTAATCGCTGACGAGCTTCGGGTGTAAGTACAGTAAGTGGAGGAGCAAGTAAATAACAAAAAGCTTTTTTATTGGAACGACCAACACGACCACGCATCTGATGCAAATCACTCAAGCCAAAATTTTGCGCACCATTTATAATGATGGTATTCGCATTACTAATATCTAATCCTGATTCAATAATTGTTGTTGCAATTAAAACATCCGTTTCTCCTTCGATAAATTTCATCAACACATCTTCGAGTTTATCACCATCCATTTGTCCGTGCCCAATACCCGTAACAATATCGGGACAAAGTTTCTGAATCTTACCTGCTATATCATGAATGTCGCTAACTCTATTGTGTACAAAAAACACTTGACCACCACGCGATATTTCATATTCGATAGCATCTTTAATTAATTTGTCATTGTAAACATGAACTTCCGTTGTTACGGGATGTCGGTTTGGTGGCGCAGTATTGATGATCGATAAATCACGCGCGCCCATCAATGAAAATTGTAACGTTCGTGGAATAGGTGTTGCCGTTAATGTAAGTGTATCTACGTTTACACGGATAGCTTTTAATTTTTCTTTAGCAGCGACACCAAATTTTTGTTCTTCATCAATAATCATCAAACCAAGATCTTTGAATTTAATGTCTTTACTTAACAAACGATGTGTGCCGATAATAATATCAATCTTTCCTGCTTCCAATCGCTTTAATGTTTCTGTTTGTTGAGCAGCAGATTTAAATCGATTTAAGTAATCAATATTGCATGGAAAATCTTTTAGTCGTTCTTTGAATGTGCGATAATGTTGAAGTGCAAGAATTGTTGTTGGAACTAATATCGCAACTTGTTTTCCATCAACTGCAGCTTTGTATGCAGCACGAATGGCAATTTCTGTTTTACCAAAACCTACGTCACCACAAATCAAACGATCCATTGGGTAATCAAGTTCCATATCCTTCTTCACATCTCTCGTCGACTTCAATTGATCTGGAGTATCTTCATACATGAAAGATGCTTCCAATTCCGTTTGCATGTAGGAATCTTTACTGAAAGCAAAACCATGTTGCGCTTTACGTTTAGCATAAAGTGCAATAAGATCCTTCGCAATATCTTTTACTTTTTTCTTTGTCTTTTGTTTGAGATTACTCCAAGCAGCAGAACCTAATTTATTTAATGAGGGGGCAGTTCCTTCTTTACTAGAGTATCGCGAAATACGATGTAATGAATGAATACTAATGTATAAAATGTCGTTGTCTTTATAAACTAATCGTATTGCTTCTTGTGCTTTTCCATTTACATCTAACGTTTCCAATCCTGCAAAGCGACCAACACCATGATCGATATGTGTAATGAAATCTCCGGGCTTTAAACTGTAAATTTCTTTCAGTGTTATTGCTTCGCTTTTGCTATAATTTTTCTTTAATCTAAAACGATGGTAGCGATCAAAAACTTGATGATCGGTATAACAAACAAATTTTTTATCATCATCAATAAATCCTTGATGTAATGCGCTGAGTATAGTATGAAACTTTAATTCAAGGCCTAAATAAGCTGTTGGTCGAGGGAGATCTTCGAAAATTGCATAAAGGCGTTCAGCTTGTTTTGCGGAATCAGCAAAAAGAAAATTGGTATATCCTTGCTTTTGATTTTTGTAAAGATCTTCAAGTAAAAGTGTAAAATTTTTATTGAAGTGTGGTTGCGGACGAATAGTAAATTCAAACTTTTGAATAGGTTCGAAATATGGTTTCGAGCCAAATTCAACAATTAAATTTTTTTCTAGGTGGTGAATAAAATTTGGTGCATCATCAAATAATTCATCAACATTTCTAATAACTTGATCATCCTCTATTGTTACATTCTCTCCATAATTCTCTGCAACTTTTTTTAGTGAAGCTTCTATCGCACGTATTGTATATGCTAAATCTTTTCCATAGATGACAGTATTTTTTGGAATAAAATCGAAGAATGATTCGTGTTCTTCCTTCACCATTCCAGATTGAATATTTGGGATGATCGTTACGAATCCAATTTGTTTTTCTGAAAGTTGTGTGGAAGGATCAAAGGAACGAATTGATTCAATTTTATTTCCATTAAATTCGATACGATAGGGTAACTCATGAGCGAAAGAATAAACATCAACGATACCACCACGTACTGCAAATTGTCCAGGCTCATATACAAAATCAATTCTCTCGAAATTATTTTCTTGAAGAAACTCCATCACAAAATCAACTTCAACTATTTCGCCAATTTTGATTTCCATCGTATTGCGTTCGAGCGTTTTTTTCGTCACAACACGTTCGTGAACAGCATCAGCATACGACACTACTAAAAATTGCGAATTATTTTTATTAATACGTGTAAGCACTTCCGCACGTTGCAGCACTAAACTGTTATCAGGTTTTTCTAGTTGATATGCTTTTTTGTAGGACGAAGGATAAAGCAAAGCATGTTGAGCGCCCAATAAATTCTCTAGATTGTTTTGAAAATATGCTGCTTCTTCTCGATCACCAAGAATAAAAACTGCGGGATGCGGTAATTCTAAACAAAGCGCCGCCAATACCACTGCATCGGAAGAGCCTATAAGTCCATCTAAATGAACTCTATTTGCTGTTCTTTTACTGAGGAGGTCGACCAAACTACGCACATGCGGATGATCACGGTAACCTTGTAAAACTGATTTTAAATCCACTATTTAATTAATTCTGCTAAGGTAATAAAAGGCAAACGGCTAATGAGAACGAAAGTTTTAATTATGATAAAAGGATTGTAAATTAGTCAAATGCAGGACAAGATTTTTTATGTTTTTTCTTCTTACCAATCACGCCTTGATTTCTGCCACCGCTACTTTTTCCAGAACTACCTTTTCCATGAAATTTTACTGGGGTGTAAAGAATACTAATTCCAAATGTAGAAAAGCTATCTCGTTGTTTAGGATTACCTCGGCCATAACCTTCTTTAGGATAACCCGCGGTGAGATTACTAGATACATCAACAGCAACAAGACCATTTGGAGTTGCAACTAATTTTGTTGAATCTGCATATTTCGTACTTACATCATCTAAATAGTCGGTTAATGTGAAGTGATTTGCATATTCCAATCGAACACTAAAAGCTTTACTTAACGGAATTTCTACACCAATTCCCAATGGAATACTCAAAGTATATAGTTTATATGGTTTGGGATAATTGCCACCATTTATAAATTGTCCTTCTGTTCCTAATGGTTGAAGGTCAATTTTGTTTCCATTATAAATTGTTTGAGGATTAAATTTTAGATAACCAATTCCTGCAATCAGATAAGGATTTAAAACTCTTTTTGAAGATTTAGTTTTAGCGAATAATCGATAATTTAAAAGTAACGATGCTTCAACTATTTTTGATTCGAAATTTAAATTTCGTTTTCTGTTAAATAATTGAATCGCTAAGGAGTCAGCACCAACAATTTTTCCAAATGTTACGTTTGCTAGTATATCTAAATGTGGATGAAGACGGTATAATAAACCACCATTAAAATAAGTACGAAATAATTTGTTATTTGTTAAAAGCCGATCATTCATATCTCCATAATACCATGTTGCACCACCACCAACATAAATTCCAAGTCGTGATTGCGCTTGAATACTCTTTGGATGAAAAAGCATTGATGCAATAATTACAAAACAAAAAATGATTTTACGCATAGTGATTATGCAATTATGCTTTTTCAATTTTAGTTGAATATTAAATTTGAACCAGTCATTTCAGATGGAGGAATGATGTCCATTAATGATAAAATTGTAGGTGCTACATCTGCTAATCGTCCGGAATTTATTTTCAAGTTTTTATTGTCTGTTACCAGAATACAAGGCACAGGATTTAAGCTATGTGCAGTGTTTGGTGATCCATCTGCATTTATCATCATGTCGGCATTACCGTGATCGGCGATAATGATAAAACTATATCCACTTTTTTGTCCAGCTTCAATAACTTCTTTCAAGCAGCTATCAACCGTTTCAACGGCTTTTACTACAGCACTAAAAACTCCAGTATGACCTACCATATCAGCATTAGCAAAATTCAAACAAACGAAATCCATCTCGCCTTTTAATAATTCAGGAACTAATGCATCTTTTATTTCTATCGCACTCATTTCTGGTTTAAGATCATACGTTGCAACTTTTGATGAGGGAATCATAATTCGTTTTTCATTGACGAAAGGATCTTCTCGTCCTCCTGAAAAGAAAAATGTTACGTGCGGATATTTTTCTGTTTCTGCAATGCGTAATTGTTTCTTATGATTTATCTCTAAGACTTCGCCAAGTGTTTTCGATAAATTATCTTTTTCAAAAACTACTTCAACATGATGGTAGCTATCATCATATCGTGTCATTGTAACATAATGTAACGGTAGCGTATGCATTTGAAATTCTGGAAAATCTTTTTGTGTAAATACCGTTGTGATTTCTCTACAACGATCAGTACGAAAGTTAAAACAGATGACTACATCATTATCTTTTATTGTAACTAATGCTTCACCATTTTTATCAGAAATAATAATTGGCTTGATGAATTCATCAGTAATATTTTCTGAATAGGAATTTTTTATTGCTACTTTCCATTCAGATGTATGAGCTCCTTTTCCATTCACTAATGCATCATAAGCAACTTTGATTCGTTCCCATCTTTTGTCACGATCCATAGCATAATAACGTCCACAAATACTTGCAATTCTTCCTGTTGATGTTGCTAAATGATTTTCTAGTTCTGTAAGAAAAGTTAATCCACTTTTTGGATCTGTATCACGACCATCTGTGAAAGCATGTATAAAAACATTTGTAAGATGATGATCATTCGCCATCGAACATAATTTCTTTAAGTGATTGATATGTGAATGAACACCACCATCAGAAACTAAACCCATAAAATGCAGATTACAATTTCTTTCTTTTGCAACTCGAAATGCATTTAACAACGTTGCTTCATGATCAATCGTATTCTCACGAACAGCTTTGTTGATGTTTGCTAATTCTTGCCAAACAATTCTTCCTGCACCTAAATTCAAATGACCAACTTCTGAATTTCCCATTTGGCCAACAGGTAATCCTACATCTTCTCCACAAGCTATTAAAGTACTATGCGGATAATTTGCCATCAACATATCCATGCATGGAGTATGTGCATGTGTAATAGCATTACTATCGGTGTTAGGAGCGAAACCCCAGCCATCTAGTATTGCAAGAACAACTTTATGAGCCATAATTTAAGAATTCTGAAAATAAATTTAAGCTGCAAAGTTAGGGAAAAGAGCTAGCGATTAGACGACAGAACTACAATAAAGGAATACGAAATTGAAAAACAGTTCCTACAGGAATATTAGGTCTAACGGTAATCTTACCTTTATGAAGTCCTGCAATATGCTGCACAATAAATAGACCTAAGCCAGTCCCCTTTGTTTTACGTGTCTCCTCATTTCCAATACGATAAAACTTTTCGAAGATGCGAGTGTATTCATTTAATGGGATCCCAGTTCCTTCATCTTTCACTAAAATAATTGCATCATGTCCCGATTTCAATAAATCAATATGTATGGTGGTTCCATTAGGCGAATATTTTTCAGCGTTTTCGATGAGATTATTGATTAATGAAGTCAATGCAACTTTATCACCTTTTACATGAATTCCTGGAGTAATATCATGTAAAAAAGCATGATCATGATCCTGCCTTTCAATAAAATCGGAAACAGTTGTATGAACAAAATCGGAGAAGTTAAATTCCTCAAAATATAAATCGTAATTATGACTTTCTAACCTAGCTGCAAGTAAAGTGTTTTCTACAAGCAAATTGATGCGATCAGTTTCAACCAATGCTTTTCGGATAACTTCTTCGCGTTGATATGGTTCGAGTACTCTCTTTTGAAGCGTTTGTAAATTAAGTTTTACTGCTGCAAGTGGTGATTTAAATTCGTGCGTGATAGATAATAAAAAATTCTTTTGTTGTCTTGCTAATTCCACCTCTCTAAAAAAAGCACTTCGTATTTTAGAAATTCCAAATATTAATAATCCTAAAAAAACACCGCCCTCTCCGAATACCATACACAACCTTTTCTTCAAATCTTTGGTGTATGCGCTATGCTCACTAACATCTAAAATAGATTTTCCATTTCCTATATGTTGGTAATGATAAGATAATAATTCTTTATTTAATTCAATGAGTAAGTATGCCCACCAACTAAATTGAAATAATACATAAGCTACTAAAATATAGAAGAAGAAGAGTGTGCGAGACATTTTTTATAATTATTTCTCAAAGGTAAAAATAACTAAGTATAAAATACAGCATCAAAATGTAAAATTGCAATTTTTAAATTCATTATTCATCAATCTGTATGGTTGTGATATTACCATCAACAACTTTAACTAATTCCCATGTTCCATCAGGTCTTTGTCGTTCGATAGAATAATTCTCAACGCCAGGTTGCCATTCTTTGTAAGGAGTCCAAATGAGATCTGTTTTTAAATCGGTTTGTTTACCCAACAATAAAATGGAGGAGCCATCATTACTAATTTTTCCAGCTAATTCACAATCATTAATTACATCAATACGATAATAATATTCTTGCTTTTGAACATCCACTTGATTGTCGGTAAATGTAGTTATCCCAACAGGTACAGAACCAACCTTATTAAAATTTACTTTATCTGTAGAACGTAAAATTGAATACGATAAAACTCTTTCAGGATGCAAAAGAGGTGGAAGCCATTCTGTTAATATTTGTAAATTATTTATTACTGTTGATCGAACGATTTCAACCTTTTGATCTTCTAAAATATTAATAGGACGCGCTACTGAAGTATCACTATTGGAAGTATAAGTGGATCCACAAAGATCAGTTGCAATTACACGATAGGAATAATCATAAGGGCAAACTAATGTTGTATCGAGATATGAAAATTTGTTTCCATCAACGAGTGCAATTTGTTGGAATAATCCATTTGCAACTTCTGCTCGCCATACTTCGTAATTGTTTACAGAACATCCTCCATACGCCGACCAACGTACACGAATATTTTGCCCTGCTTGCAGCGCTGTAATGTTGATAGTTGTATGCTCTAAAAGTTGTTGTAGTGGCAAAACATTATTGCATAAATCTATTGTTTGTAATTTGTAAGTATAGGCGTTTGTTAATGTATTAAGATTTGTTTCTGTGAAACTACTTGTAGGTTTTATGGAAGCAAGCGCAGGAGTATTATCGGTATAAATTAATTGATATTTTGCTGTTGCTGGATTGTAACGATAAAGCAAATATGCTTTTAAATCTTTAGCATTACTATTTGCCCATGTAATTTGAACTTCAGTATCTGTTAACACTGTAACCGATAAGATGGAATCAGGGGGAGGAGGAAGCGTGTCGTAAATTTCAATAAATGCATTTTCAGTATAGGTACTCGAACATCCATTGCTATTAGTGATTGTTAATGTTACATCATAAACTCCAGGTGTGTTATAAATGATTAATGGATTTTGAATTGTTGATGTTGTAAATCCAAAGTCCCAATTAAAAATAGGGTTGTCGGTTGTTGGAGTTAAATTGGTGAATTGTATTGGAGATCCAACACATCCCTTTTGCATATTAGCAATAAAATCTGCAACAGGACTTTGATTGATTGTTACCGTTGGCAAATAAAATGTATCACTGCAACCAAAATTATTTGAAGCAATTAAATAAGAATTGAATATTCCTCCCCATTGATAAGAATGAATAGGTGAAATACTAGTACTCGTATCATTGTCGCCGAAAGTCCATAGATAACTATCTGCACTAGAACTTAAATTATTAAATGTAATGGCTAATGGCGAACATCCTAATGTTGCATTAATATTTGCATTTGCAATTGGGGTAGGATTAATTATTATGTTGATACTTGTATCATTTTTACATCCGAACGTATTTACTACTTCAAGTTGAATAATATATAAAGAATCTTTTATAAAAAGGTGAGATGGATTTGTGGCATTCGAAACACTTCCATCATTAAAGTTCCAATTATAAATTGGCTGAACTAAATTACTTGATTGATTTGTAAATTGAATTTGTGAAGGTGCACAGCCTACATAGTTATCAGCAATAAACGATGCATTGGGGGTTGCATGAACGGTGATTCCTGGATTTAAAAAGAAGGTATCCTTGCAACCAAATCCATTCTCTGCAATAATAGTTGCATTAAAAATTCCTGCTTGAAGGTAAGTATATGTTGGAGAAAATAGAGTGGAGGAATCACCATTCCCAAATTGCCATGTGTAACTGTTAGCACCACTAGAATTATTGTTAAAATTTACTTGTAAGTTTTGACATCCTTCTGAGATGTCGGATGTTGCACTTGCAATAGGTGAAGGATTTATTTGTATGTTAATAATCTCGCTGTCTTTACAACCATTATTATTGGTTACAATAAGTTGTAGTTGATAGGTTCCAGATACTGAATAATTTGTAGTGGCTGTTGAACCATTCGCAGTTAATCCATTTCCAAAAGTCCATGAATAATTTGGATTTTGTGTTAATGTTGCAGTACTATTAAATGTAATGTTTGATGGATTACAAGCTATTGTATCACTCACAATGAAAGAAGCATTGGGTGTTTGTAAAACACTAATGTTTACAGGAAGAAGAAATGTATCACGACAACCATATTGTGTAATTGCAATTAGTGTGGGTTGGTAAATTCCGCCAGTAAGATAAGTATGTGTAGGTTCAATGACATTGCTGCTATCATTATCGCCAAAGAGCCATAAGTATGAATTTGCATTTTGCGATTCATTGTGTAATGTTGTAGTGAATGATGAGCATCCTATCGTATCAATTACACTAGCTTGTGCTTTTGGATTTGGATAAATATTAACTGGTAATGGAAATGTATAAGATGACGTACATCCTGTTGTATCTTTTGTGATAAGAGTTATTGTATAGGCTCCAGTATCATTGTAAAGATGTATTGGATTTTGAATCGAATCAATAAATCCATCGCCGAAATTCCAATACCAATTTGATGCATTTGTGGAGGAATCAGTGAATGTTACTGCAAGTGATTCGCATCCTGATGTTGATGAAATGTTAAAATGCGAATTGGTGCCAGGAATGTGAATGTAATTTATCTTTTTAATTGTATCGCTGCACCCATTTGCTGATGTTGCAATAAGCATTACATCATAATATCCAGGGATGTAATAAATATGTGAAGGATTGTCGGTTGTAGAAGTTCCTGCATCACCAAAATCCCATAGATACGTTGTTGCACTTAATGATTGATTTGTAAAACTTATTTGTGTGGGAGAACATCCGCCTATAGTTGGAGAATAAAAATTTGCCGTTGGCTTTTCAATAGTAATCATGTTTGAATACACTGATGTGTCAATGCATCCACCAGGGAAATATGCAATAAGCGTTACTGTAAAAACTCCAGCTGTGATGTAGTTATGTGTTGGATTTTGTAATGTCGAAGTGGTGTTGTCACCAAAATTCCATAACCATGAAGTTGCTGAATTTGATAGGTCAGTAAATTGTGATGTATGCGGTACACAACCATTAGGATTGTCGATCATCGCAACTGTTGAATAATAGTTGATCGCTTTTTGACTAGAAGATCCTATGCAACCATGAATATCTGTTATTGTTAATTTAATGGAATCAGTTGGTGCAATTGTATAAATATGTGTTGGATTTTGTGTCGCCGAATTCGTTCCATCACCAAAATTCCACACCCAATTTATTGCTGTAGGACTGCCATCAGTAAATTGTGCAGTGATTGGAATGCATAGCCCACTAGTAGTAACATTAAAACTACATACTGGATTAAATACCGTAATAAAATTTGAATACGTAGATGTTCGTGTGCAGGAATCAGAAGTTGCAGAAAGTATAATAGTAAAGTTTCCAGCGCTGGTATAAGTATGAACAGGATATGCATCGGTACTCGTTGCCCCATCGCCAAAATTCCATAAATAGGAAGTCGCATTCGTACTCGTATTTTGAAACTGCACCGGTGCATTTATACAAGGTGTTTGATTAACAGTAAAAGATGGAATCGGATTACTAACTAAGATCACCGCTAATGCAAAAGTATCACGACAGCCAAGTGTATCTAATGTTGTTAACACTGGATTGTATGTTCCTTTAGTACTGTAAATATGAGTTGGACTTGCTAGTGTAGATGTTGATCCATCACCAAATGCCCATTTCCAAGAAGTGAATGCAGCAGCATTTGAAAATGAAAACTGACTAATATCGCTTAAGCAAATATTGTTACTATTTACACTCGTAGGATTTGCATGTCCTACCGTTACCGTTGTTGTAATTATTGTTTGACAACCAGCGCCAATTGTAACATTTAATGTTATGCCATACGTTCCTGCTGTTTGAAAAATATGTGTTGGATTGCTTAGTGTAGATGTTCCTCCATCACCAAAATCCCATAAGTAATTAGTGATGTCAGGTGTTGCAGTTGAAAATGAAATTGTATATGGTTTGCATGTACTGATAAAATTTAAATCTATTGGTTTTGGAATGTACGGAATTACATTTACGATTGCAAAGGGATTAAAAATTTGTGAGCATCCGCCAGGCATACTTGTGTTTAATGTAACGGTGTATAACCCCGGAGTGAAATACGTATAACTAGGATTTTGATTTGTTGATGTTGTTCCATCACCAAAATTCCATAGCCAATTATTACTTCCTAATGTTGGATCAGTAAAACTAATTGGTGCACCTTGGCATACTGGAATTGTATCAGGAACAGTATAGGCAACAGTTCCACTTGTGATATTAATATAATGTGATTTGTAAACTGTGTCTTTACATCCAAAACTATTTGTGATGATTAACCAAGCTGTATAACTGCCAATGCTATTATATGTATGCGAAGGATTTTGTAATGACGAAAATGTACCATCTCCAAAATTCCATAACCAATTTGTAATACCTGTTACCGTTCCGTTGGTCGTAAATTGCACAACAGTACCTGGACATCCACTAAGGGGATTCGCAATAAATGTTGCACGAACAACCCATGCTTTGATTAAGTTATTTATTTTTTTTACCGAACGACATCCATGTAAAGAATATGCAGTTAATGTTACATCATAACTACCACCTTGATTATACATTGGACTGGGATTTTGCAAGGTAGATGTACCCCCATTGCCAAAGTCCCAACTAAAATTAGTTGCTCCCGTTGTTGTATTAATAAAGTTTGCTAAAAAGGGAGCACATCCAGTATCTTGTTGTACTGTGAAATTGACAATTGGTAAAGAATCAATTTTTATGTATTGTGGAATTGTAATGGAACCATTACATCCACTAAGTGTAGTTACTGTTAAGGTCAATGAATAATTTCCGGGCGCTGTGTAAGTATGACTTGGACTAGCTATTGTGGATGAAGTGCCATCACCAAATGTCCAATTACAAGATGTTGCATTTGCAACTGTTGAACTAAAATTTATAAGTAACGGAGCGCATCCTGAAGTATCACTTGATGTAAATGAAGGGACAAGTGACGAGCCAATATTAATATAATTTGGTTTTACTAAAGTGTCTTTACATCCATTCGCATTGCTTGCAATTAAAGTGACTGAATAAATTCCAGCGCTTGAATATTGATGTGATGGTGATGAAGTTGTTGATGTGGTTCCATCACCGAAATTCCATTGCCAATTTGTTAATCCTGTGCCTTGTGAAGTAAAATTAAAAGGTGTACTTACATTACAACTTGATGTGATGTTTGCAGAAAATTGTGCAGAAGGTTTTGGATTAATTACTACATACGCATTTCTAATTTTTATATTCTGACAACCATAAGCATTATTAGCAATTAGCTTAATCGTATAGGTGCCTGGATTTAAATACGTGTGAGTTGGATTTGTTAAAATAGAAGTGTTACCATCACCAAAATCCCAAGTGAAAGAATTAGAATTAGTGGAACTATTAGTAAAGGAAATAATAGTATAATCTTCACAACCCGATAGCGGATTAGCAACAAATGCTGCTACTGGATCATTTACTATTGTAATTGTTGTAGTCGCTGTGTCGCGCTGTCCACCAGCTGAAGTAACAATTAATGTTACCGTAAAAATTCCTGATGTGACATATGCAGTTGAAGGATTTGCAATCGTGGAAGTATTGGAGTTTCCAAAATTCCAAATGTAGGAAACAGCACCAGAAGAGGTGTTGGTAAAATTCACCAAAAGTGGAGCGCATCCTGTATTCTTATCTTTTGTAAACGAAGCTACGGGCACTTGTGCCCGTAGTATATTCGATGTTAGGAGAGTTAAGAATAGGAATGAAAATAAAAGTTTGTTATGGTATGAACTCGCCATGTGGCTGTTTCAGGATGGTTGGTTGGCTACTTTAAAATTTTATTAGAGAAGTGTATTTATTTCTCAGGACTCAATGCATAATTGCTAAAGTTGGATGCCTGATTAATAACAGAATTTACAGCACTATATAATTGTGTTCCTTCTTTAGTGATTTTCTTAACACGATAATATGAGAATCCTGCAGGAGGTGTTTGGTCGATCCAACTATAGTACAATTCAATTTCCGCTCCGATACCTTCTTTTACACCTACCGATTGAAAATCTAATCCATCAGCAGAACGTTCAACAACATAAATACAGTCTTGAGCTTCATTTTTAGACGTCCAGCTTAAGAAAACTTTTCCTGAGTTGTAAATAGTATTGTAGTTGTAAATATTCATCGCTGCTTGATTGGTTGCAATCATCGACATTGGATTATTTGTTTGTGGAGCTTGCGCCATCGAACTAGTAGCAGCTGCAATAAGAATTAGGAAAACAATAGATTCTACTAAGAATAAGAATCTAAATGTTGAACCGTTTTGTTCATCACGATTAAAGTATCGTTTCGGTTTCGAATACATTAGCATTCTGTTTTCACGAATCGTTTTGTAGAAATCTTCAGTATGTGTAGTTGTGTTCATGATCGGATAATTCTTTTATTGTTATGCAATTTATGGGCATATATACGCTAGAGGGTATGCATAAGGTTACATTCTTCCATTTGTAAGGTTTGACCTTTTTTTGTTGAGATATTGCCTGTAAGCTTCAACATGTGATCTTTCTCCTCCTAATGAAGGGAAATCTAAGTAGAATATCTATCTAAAAGTTTCTGTAAGATTTTTAAGAAAATGGAGGGGTATACATTTCCATTCTATTATAATGATGCTTAGAGGCCTTTTATTTCAATGCATCTTTTCATACGATACTTACGTAGGAAGGTTCTATTTCATTCGGAAAGGCTAGCAGATCTAAAAAAATCCTCGCCTACGATAACTTTCTTTCAAACCTATCGTAACAGTACCATTATTACTGCAACGAAAACAATAAAACGACTATGGACATTCTTAACAAGATCATTAAAAAACTTTCAGAAGAGGAGTATCAGCAGCTAATCCAGGAAGTATCTGGAAAGAAAAAGAACAAACCTTTTTTAGTATTGGAAACAACACGTACACGTGATATCGAAGATTGTGAAATGATGGATTTGCTTCAAGTAAATCCAAGCGCATATTATACTTTAAAGTCGAGGTTGAATTCGAAAATTGCAGCGATACTTAGTCGTAAAGTTACAAATCCTATTCAGAGTTTGATGGATGAAGTGTCACGCGTTCCAGCACATTTGTTTGGCACTAATCGTGAATTTTCTATTCGTGCTTTACGCGAATTAGAAAAGCAATTGATAGAATATGATATGAATGCTGAATTGATACTGGTGTATAAAACATTGGCACAATTGCATTTGTTTAATGATGATTTTGAGTTTTTCGAAAATAAATTTAACAAGCATGTTGCATTTTCTCTTGCAACTTCAAAAGCAGAAAATATATTCTTTAAACTCATCAAGAAGCTTGGCGTTTATCAATTAAATCAACAAGAAGCAGATCTTGAAGAAGTGATCATGATGAAACGCGAACTCTCTAATATTTGTGAGTTGTATGATTCTCATCGCTTGTTTGTTTTGTACAATGTTGCACGTATTTATTATTTGTGTAGTGTACCCCATAAAGTAGATGGTTTAAAAGCACGTGAACTTGAAATTGAAGGAATCCTTCAAAAGATGGCGCAGATTTTTGAATCATATCCTTTAGATACTTTTTATCAAAACATTAAAGGCATTACTGATTTATTGTATTTTGAATATTATATACGTACAGGAAATATTGTTCGCGCTGATTATTATTTGCAACGTATACATGTTCAGTTGCCAGATTTAATGGAAAAACATTTTATGCATTTCTTTGTAGTGCAATTCATGCGATCAAAAGTGTTGAAGTTTATGATTGATGGAAATATGGATCACTTGCAACTATTTAGCGATAAGTGTGAAAAAGAAATGGATATTGATCAATCAGAAGCATATCATTATATTGCATTGAAACGTTGCTTGGCTACCATCAAATTTTATCAACGTGATTTTCATGGCGCTGCTAGAAAAATTAATGAACTTCGAAATCAAATTTCACTAAAGCAATATATTTATACAGATGTTGATTGCAAACTTTTTCAAGCATTCCAATATTGTGTGATGGGAGATGATACATTGTGTATGCAAATCATCTCAAGTTTAAAACGTCAGATCCGTGATAATGATACTCAATTTGATTCATCGCGATTCTTGATGAAAATATTTAAAACTGCATTGAAGCCAGCCGACTATCGCCGTAAGGTTAAAAAACTTTCTGAAATGTGGACAGAATTTGAAACGATGAATAAAGGATTATTTCCGGTTCTAACTTATATTAAAGTGGATGAGAATATCCTACGCCGAATGGGAAATCCTATCAAGGACTAGATAAAAAAGAACGGGAAGCAAAATTTGCTTCCCGTTCTTTTTTATAATAAATCAATTATTTGTTATGTCTGTTAATATTGTTATTCCATTCTCTATTCAGCATTGCAAATTGAATTTCGCTACTCCATTTTCCCTTAAAGAAAAAGTTTTCGATAAAAATTCCCTCTTGACGAAATCCTATACTCTTCATTAAATTAATGGAAGCGATATTTTCTGCATCAACAGTTTCAACCACTCGATGAATATTTCTTATATCAAATAAAAATTGAAGTATACCAATCATTGCTTCTTTTGCAAATCCTTTTTTATGATGCAGATGTGAAATAGTGATTCCTATTTCTGCCATCCGAGCGTCGTTGCCATCGAGCTTTATTGCACAATCACCAATTAAATTATTTGTTGACAAATCTTCAATCCCATACTGAACCCATTCACCTGGTTTCCCAAATGTTTTATCAGTTTGATTCGCAATAAATAGTTTAGCGTCTTCTTCATTCATTACATCGAAACCTTGATACTTTGTAACTTTTGGATTTGAGCGATATAGATAAAACAATTCAAGATCTTCCGATTTCAAATTGCGAATAGTTAAACGATCTGTTGTTAAAAATAATTTTCCCATGATACAAATATAGGATGCATTGTTAATACCAATACTTAATATAAATTATCCATCAAATGAAATCGATGAAATAATCATCATTAAAATAAAACAACAAGAAATTTACTTGATCTTAAAGTGCGATAGCGTCTAAATATTTTTGGCTAAGCGGCTTATTTACATATTTAAAAACATGTGGATTGGTACTCGCTTTATTAATGTCGGCCGGACTTATCGAAGAAGAGAGCACAACAATTTTCGAAGCATTACGTAAGTTTTCTGGAAGCGCTTCAAATTCAATTAAGAATCCGAATCCATCTTTCACAGGCATATTTAAATCTAAAAAGATAATCTCAGGGAAGTCTTCAGGATTTGTAAGTCCTTTTAAAAATGCTAACGCAACATCTGCTGAATTTTTTACTTCTACCTTCATCGCAAAGAGACTAGAAGTAATCATTCGTTCGTTGATAAAGTTATCGATTTCATTATCATCGATAAGCAGGACCTTACGGTAACGGGCCTGGTTTGTTTTCATCGAGGATAGATCTTTAAGTGTTGAACGTTTTTTTGTGGTGATGAACGGAATCGAACCGCCGACACAAGGATTTTCAGTCCTTTGCTCTACCAACTGAGCTACATCACCCTGAGGAGGGCGCAAAAGTAAAACTTTTTCATTAATAACAAGATGCAAATTAATCTCGTTTTGTAGTTTTTTCCTTTTTTCTTTGCAGTCTATGAATTTTATTATCGATAATGGCAATACTTTCCTAAAAATAGGGCTCTTCGAACAGGGTCAGTTTGTGTTGAGCGCTAGCTATCTCCACTCTCAAAGTGATAAATTACTTAGCGATATTTATCCCTATAGTATTGATGCAGGAATTCTTTCTTCGGTAGCTGAACTTCCTCAAAATATTGAAAATTATTTTAATAACTTGCCATTTAAAGTGATTTTAAATGCCGAAACAGCCATTCCAATTCAAAATAATTACCATTCCCCGAACACATTGGGCGGCGATCGTTTGGCAAATTCCGTTGGAGCGTGGGCACAATTTAAAGGGGAACCCGTTCTAGTTGTTGATGCTGGCACTTGTTTGAAATTTGACTTTGTAGATCAGCATGGCAATTATTTAGGTGGTGGAATTTCGCCTGGCCTATCTATGCGTTACAATGCTTTACATCATTTTACTGATCGATTGCCGCAACTTATCCCTGTTGAACATGCAAATTTAATTGGTCAGGATACTGAAAGCTCCATACATTCTGGTGTAATTAATGGCATGACGGGTGAAATACTTTATCTAATACAGCAATATCAAACGAATTTTCCTTCTCTTCGCTGCATACTAACTGGTGGCGATGCTCGTTACTTTTTAAATAAGCTTAAAACGCACATCTTTGCATCCCCAACTTTGACTCTTCAAGGGTTGGATACAATTCTCCGATATAATCAATGAGGCTCAACGCTAACAAATTAATCTCCGGTCTATTTTATTTACTGATGCTTCCGGCCTTCAGTGCTTTTGCTCAAACAAATACGCTTTCACCTTATTCAAGGTTTGGTCCTGGTGATCTCATCTTTAATGGATATGCAAATCAAGTTGGGATGGCTGGTGTTTCCAATGCTGGAACTTCTGTTTCTAAATTGAATTTCAATAACCCTGCATCTTATGCGTATGATACGTTAATGATTTTGGATTTTAATCTTACAAGCGAGCGACTAAGACTTAAACAATCATCCGTATCGAATACTCAAGTAAATACTTCAATAAATAATTTCTCAATTGGTTTTCCTTTAAAGCGAGGAATATGGGGAATGGCTTTCGGGTTTATTCCGTACAGTGGAATAGGGTATAAAATTCAAACTGGAGAAGTACTAGATTCTGCTAATTCTTTGATCACAAAATACAGTGGCAATGGCGGCTATACTCGATATTATATTGGAACAGGAGTAAAAATTACGAAGAATCTTTCGTTTGGCGTGAATGCAAATTATCTTTTTGGAACAGTAAGTAAAACAAGAAAGATACTATTTACTAATCCCACTTATTTTAGTAATCGTTATAAAGAAGAGGTATATCTCGCCGATTTTTATTTCGAAATGGGCCTAAATTACAACGGGAAACTAAACGACAAATTCAATTATTCCCTCGGACTTACTGGATCTCCTGCACAAAGTATTAAAGCAAAGAGAACTACCCTTTGGGAGAATTACAAATACGAATCATTTAACGACTTAGAAGTAATTCGTGATACAATAGATTATTCTCCCGACAAATCGGGCTCAGTAGTATTGCCAACCAAAATTGGATTTGGCGCTCAAATTTCTACTAATAGTTATTCAGTAGGCTTGGATGTTAATTGGCAAGATTGGAATAGCTATAAAGTTTATGGTGTGAACGATGGTTTAAAGAATAGTTTTAAAGTCGCTTTGGGTGGTCAGTGGATTCCTAACAATAAAAGTTTGAGTTATTCTTCAAGAATTCAATATCGAGCAGGACTCTATTTTAATAAAACATATCTAGAGCTAAAAAATACAGCACTTAATGATTATGGCGTTACCCTCGGAGCTGGCTTGCCATTCAAAAAATCCTACGGATCCATGTTTAATTTCGGATTTACAGCAGGAAATAGAGGTACAACAAAAAATAATTTAATCTCCGAACAATATTTGCGTTTGGTATTCGGAATTACTTTAAATGAAGATTGGTTCCGTAAAAGCAAATTCGATTAATTGAATGCTGTTTAG
>JBBRAW010000054.1:0-20396 GCA_038206385.1 Bacteroidia bacterium
TGCAGCTATTGGCCCAACAAGCGGACTAATAACTGAATCAACATATTGAAAAGTAGTTAATTGTTTTGTCATCCCTTGGCTACCATTACCATGATTCGGATAAATTTGAAATCCAGCAACTGTACTTATCCATCCTCCTGATGGACTTGTATACGGAGTCATAGTATTGAAATCTTCTGTTAATGGGAAAACTTGTCCTATGCTAAAATTAAAATTTAAAACTAGTAAAGCAATAAGTAAGAATTTATTCATGTTTATAAATTTTAAGTTGATAAAGATACAAAACCCTTTTTTATTTCCGCCAAATTTTCCAGGCTTCTTCTGCCTGTTGAATTAACATGGAATATCCGTTCATCGTTGTTGCTCCCCGTTCACGTCCATTTCTCAAAAATACAGTTTCAATAGGATTGTAAATTAGGTCAATTAATAAATGGAGTTTTTCGATGCCATCATAAGGAATATCAGGAAAACGATTGATTTCTGGAAACATTCCTATTGGTGTACAATTTATGATGAGCGGAGTAGCTCGAAGATCAATTGCTGTCAAATGTACATAACTGATGTGGTTGAATGCAATTGGATTTCGCGTAATTATTTTATAGTCTATACCCAATTCATCCAAAACAAAAGCAACAGTTTTGGAAGAGCCACCACTGCCAAGTATGAAAGCATGAGTATGATTCGATTTTAATAATGGTTTGATAGTTTCATAAAAACCAATATAATCGGTGTTAAATCCTTTTAAGTTCAACTGTTCATCAACAAGAACAGTATTTACTGAACCAATTTTTTTAGCTTGTTCATCTATTGAATCAAGAAATGGAATAATGTCAATTTTGAATGGAATAGTAACATTGAATCCTAAAATTTTTTCGATTCGTATAATGGATTTTAATTCATCAAGATTTTCAATTTCACAATTGATATAATTGAAATCTACTAATCCTTCTCTCTCAAATTTGGCAGTGAAATATGCTTTTGAAAAAGAATGAACTAACGGATATCCAATTAAACCGTAAACTGGCATTAGGATTTTTTCGTTCGTTGTTTAAGGAATCCAACCAACATGGGGATTAAAGAAAGTACGATGATTAATATTACTACGATTTCAAAATGCTTTTTCACCCATTCTATTTGTCCAAAAAGATAACCACAAATCGACATAGTGCTAATCCATAAAATACCGCCAGCAATATCATACGGAAGAAATCTAGATTTATAATCCATCTTACCAACTCCTGCTACAAATGGTGTAAAGGTTCTAACGATTGGTACAAAACGCGCCATGATGATGGCTTTCGTACCATGTCGTTCAAAAAATGCTTGTGTCTTTTCAATGTATTCTTGTTTTACCAATCGTCGTTCACCAATTTTAATTTTAGTAACTCTCAATCCAATAAAACGACCAATCCCATAATTGCAATTGTCACCTAATATCGCTGCAATAGTTAAAATGATTATTAGGTATACAAGATTCAATCCTGTAGATTCATTCGCACACAAAGCACCAGCTGCAAATAATAGCGAATCACCAGGAAGAAACGGCATCACTACCAATCCAGTTTCTATAAAAATAATAAGAAATAAAATTCCATAAACGGATGTTCCATATTGCTGAACAAGTGTCGCAAGATGTTCGTTAATGTGTAATATAAAATCTAATAATTGACTAAGCATAAATTAATAGGTTGGAATTGATGGATCTATTTCTTTGGCCCATCCTAAAATTCCACCTTTCAAATTATAGAGATTTGTATATCCAAAACGCTTTTCTAATTCGCTTATCGCAGCTGCACTTCGAGAACCACTACGACAATGAATTACTACAGGTTTGTCTTTACTAATTTTTTCTATTTGTTCAATGATAGTACCTAATGGAATTAATTCTCCAGAAATATTACACGTATCAAATTCATGTGATTCACGTACATCAATTAATTGAAAATCGATATGATCGTCCATCATTTGTTTTAATTCCTGAACTGTTTTTTCTTTTATCATGCTTTTAATGTATCGCTTTTTTCCTGATCATTAACTTCACTAAATCCAGGATTATGTAATGATTTATCGAGGTACTGAAAAAATGTATCACTTCTTAATCCGATGCGTAATGTTTCAAGAGCAATAACATCACTCGTTGCAATATTCCCAAGATTAACATTTGCACCGAAATATTTAATGAAATAAGCTTGTTGTGATTTCTGTGGTGTTTCCCAAATAATTTTATCAGCAGGAATTTTTGCAACAATTTTATTTATCAAAACAACATGCGCTTTTCCATTCGGACGATAGATCCCAACAGTGCCACTTTCTCTTGCTTCAGCAATAACTTTCCAAACACCAGCATCAAGTTCAGCTTGCATCATTTCTATCCATTTATTCGGACGAATTAATATTCCCTCTTCTTTCGATCCAACTTCACTAATTACAGTAACGCGTTTACTAAGACGGTGAATGTAATGGCATTTTTCCTGATGTGGCATCGTGATAGATCCATCCGATACTTCACAGTATTCCATTTTATATCGATCCATCAAACGCAAATAATCGTCGAATTGTCCACGAATAATATATGCTTCTAATAATGTTCCACCAAAATAAACTGGAATTTTACATTCTTTAAAAAACGCTAATTTCCTTTCTAAATTCGGTGTTACTAATGATGTTCCAAATCCTAATTTTACAATATCAATGTATTCCCCTGAACCATCAACCATATTTTCACACTCACGAATACTTAATCCTTTGTCCATAACCATCGTTAACCCCGACTGCCGAGGTTTTTCTGTACGTTTTGGAAGATGTGTTAATTCAAAGTTTCTCATTCTTTCTTTCTTTTTTGACCGATCATCATTTGTACTCTTGGATCCGATTCAAGTCCTGGTAAAATATCGAACATAATTCCCGAAATGGAAGGATCTTTATCTAATGCAATTTGTAATTGTTGATAAGATTCTTGTTGGTATCCTGCTGAATAAAGATAACAAACGTGGCGATAATATAATTCAACATTATCTGGATGATAAAGTAATGCGGTATTCATTAATTCAACAGCATCCATTGGTTTATTTAACTCTATAAGTAAGTCGGAGTATGCCATCCAACCATCAACATTTTCAGGATCAAAATCAATTACTTTACGATAACATTCTTCTGCTTCTGCAAAGTTGTTTAATCGATATTCACAATCGCCCATCGCTAACCAATAATCACCATGTTGATTGTCGATATCTAATGCTTTCTTAATATAATGCATCGCCTCATACCAGCGTTCTTCTTCTTCTAATGTAACTCCAATGCCATACCATGCCTGAGCCATTTCAGGAAATAATTTAACAGCCTTTTTATAATAAATTCGCGCATCTTCAAATTGTTGAAGTTGCTCATGACATTCACCAATATTGTAATAAGTAAACGCATCTGGTTTACAATATTCGAATGCCATTTTGTAACGATCAATAGCATCCTGAAATCGTTCCATCATCGATAATGATTGTGCCATATCAAGATGAGCAGGAGCAAAATCTTCTTTAATCAAAAGACAATAATCATACGCTTTTAATGATTGCTCAAAATCAGCTTGCTTACCAAAAATATCCCCCAAATAATACCAAAGCATATATGAATAGGGATGATCGTCAATAAGTTTTTTGAAAAAAGAAACACCATCTCCTAAGCGTCGACTAAATTCGAGACTCACTAGAATCTCTTCCATCGCAACTTCATTCTCTGGATTTTCAGTAAGGCATTTAAAATAAAAATCAACGGCCTTGTTGTAATCCGACATATTCTGATACGTGATTGCCAAACTCAAATAGATATCATCTTTTTGTTCGTCGGCTAACTCTAAGGCCTTTTTAAAACTTGCGATTGCTCTAGGAAATTGTTCTAGTGAATTGTAAATATTACCACGAATAATATGTACCTCTACATCAAAAGGGTTTACATGCTCAACAGTTTCAAGTAATGCAAGAGCCTCTTCTTCGCGAAACAACATCGCAAATATATGTGCTTCTTTTAAAGTAAAACTAATCGATTGGGGATGCAATGAATGAGCATAATGCGCTACATCAAGTGCTTTCTCCATTTGAAGTGAATCAATAAAATGATCAATTATTTTTAAAAGCGCATCAACGTCAAAAAAGTAACGCTCCTTACGGCGCATCATCTCTTCATATCTCTTGATCGAATTACTCAGCAAATCATTTTGATCTTCGCTGTTGTCAAGATCTTCATCTTCCTCCATACAGGCTATTTAGGTCACTACAAAGGTACGGCTTTTCGTGAAGCTAGAATATAATTATAATGCTAGTTTTTGATTAGTACTCTTATTAACAAAAATGAACTTACTTTTACCTCCTCAAACTGTTTTTATTTAAGGAGCAAGAATCAGTTTTTACAAATAAATGAATTTCATTAATCGTCCTCGGACAGCAATATTAATAGGCGCTACAGGTTTAGTGGGTACAGCGCTGCTGGATATGTTAACAGGAGATATTTCTTTTCAAAGAATAATTCTTTTAACACGTAGACCAATAAATATAGTTTCTGCGAAGGTGGAAGTCGTTGAAACTGATTTTGTTAATTTAAACAAACTAAATTCTTACTTTAAAGAAACTGACGTAGTTTATTGTTGTATTGGTACAACCATAAAAAAGGCAGGATCTAATAAAGCGTTCAGATTAGTAGATTATGACATCCCTGTTCATATTGCCAAAATTGCCTCAGAAAATAATGTTAGATCTTACATTGTTATTTCTTCTCTTGGCGCAGATCCAAATTCTTCCAATTTTTATTTGAAAACTAAGGGTGAAATGGAACAAGCTATTATCGCCTATAAATTCAATAAACTAGCATTCGTTCGTCCTTCGCTTTTATTAGGTCACAGAAAAGAATTTCGATTCTTTGAGCGATTATTGCAAATTATTGTATCGCTATTGTCTCCTTTTATGGTAGGGCCATTTAAAAAATATAGTCCAATTCATGATTCAAGCGTTGCAAAAGCAATGATTCAGATATCAAATTCAGCAAGTAACCAAAAAGTGTATGAATCAAGTGAATTAGAATGGCTTGGTGGCGGTTCTTAAACTACGCCTATCATTTTTAAATCCATTTTTCTTAGTAGACTGAATTCTGATTCCTATCTTTTTAAATTGATTCCATTACATTTAAATTTTCTTTCAATATTTATTTTTTGAATGGTTTTTTTGAAACTGATTTCGTCCGACGATTTTACGGAATTCAAAACAAAATACTATAATTTGTTAGCATTAATAAAATTTAGTCTTTGATAATCAATAATATGTGATTTAATTTAGTACTATGTATTGCATAGTACCATATAAAAAATATATATTTGCAACATCATAAAAAACTAAACACATTTGTCATGAAAACAGCTACTTCCGTATCTAAAATTTTTATAGTAAGTTGCTTTTTCTTTTTTGGATTTTCAATTTTAGTTTCCAAAGTGGAAGCTAAAACAATTCGAACTGAAATGGTACTTTATAATAATACTTGGATTCCTTCAGTACACTTAAAGGAGGTAATCATTTTTGCAAAATCTTCGAAACCTAAAAATGCAGTTTTATGTCAAATGGTAATTTCAAGAAACAGAATTACCCATTTTGTGGAACTTAAAGAACTAACGATCACACCGTGTAAAAACTTTCTTACAAATAATGTAGATGTAGCGCCAATAGTTACATCTCATTTAATAGAAAATAAATTTATAAATGGTAGATATATGCCTCACATTGACTTGAACGAAATTGAAATTGTGGCAAGTAGTGTTTCATCTACAAATGTGAATTCTCAAGAAATACAAACTAGTAATGATCAACAAGTACTTCAAATATCAGTAAGAAAAACATTTGATAGACTTGCCAATTTTTTAGTAGGACAAGGCAAAATCGTGCTTCGTAAATTATTGCCAAATTGGTTTGCAGAATAAAAGAATTAAAGGTTAAAATTTATTTTGATTTTTTAAAATTCATACATTAATTTTAGGATATTTATTCCTTTTTTATTCAATAATACTTCATTCTCAAATTTTATTAGGATTAATTCGACTATTTTTGAAATAAAAATTAGCCATGTTTCGATTAGTTGAAGATTTTCTATCAGAGTGGAATTATGAAAGTGAAAAAACACTTACTCTTTTATCGAAATTAGAAGATGATTCACTCAATATTCAAGTGCATCCTAAAATTAGAACTATTAAAAATCTTTCATGGCATATTGTTTCTACACCCAATGAAATGTTAGAAAGAGCAGGTTTGAAAATGACTGGAATCGATCATGAAGCTCCAGCTCCTGAAACTATTAAAGAAATATTAGATTCTTATCTTATTGCCATTGAGCAAGTCAAGTTACATGTACCTGAATGGGCTGATGCTGATCTTTTAGAAAAAGTAAATATGTATGGCGAAGAATGGCGAAAAGGGACTGTGCTAAATGTCCTAATTAAACATCAAGCACATCATCGCGGGGAACTGTTAATGTTAATGCGAATGAATAATCTTCCTGTTATCGGCGTTTACGGACCAACGTTTGAAGAGTGGCAAAAAATGGGAATGGATCCTATGGTTTAAAGGGATTAAAATACTTTTTTTTGCCTTTATGAAATAAAATGATCAACGCTAATAAAATTTCTTCTTCACGAATTTGGGTTTTATCACTCTTACTTACGCTGCCAATTGTAGTACTTTATTTATCCCACTTTTTTTCGGCTGTAAAAAAAAATGATCGTATTCCAACAGGCTTTATCACTGTTGAAATGCCTTATTATGTAGCAAATGCTTTGGAATACAAGGAGGCTTCTGATTTTCACTTCTGTTATGCATTGCCATTTTCTGCTGATTATCATAATAAGCCTATTTATTTTCATCCACAAATATTTGTGATGGGAATGTTTTTAAAATACACTTCTATTCATCCACTATTTTTATTTTTATTATTTGGATTTATTTTTGCTGTTTTATCAATAAGAATTTCATTATTACTATTACTCCAATATCAATTAATTCCTGCAAAAATTTTAAATATTATTTCCATCCTTTTTATATGGGGTGGAGGAGTGCTCTTCGTATCAGGGTTTGGTATCTCAATTATAAAAGGAATGAATTTTAGCGGTGCATTAAAAAAATGCTTTTTTCTGGATCCTTTCGATGGATGGTGGTTCTTAAATCTTGGAAGAAATTTTATTTTTCCAACAGAAGCTTATTATCATTTTCTTTTTCTCGCTACGGTATATTTAGTTTGTACTAAAAAGATTTTTCAAGCTGTTTTGGTTACTATTCTCCTGGCATTATCTCACCCATTTACAGGAATAGCAATGCTTTTAATTCTTATCTGTTGGATGCTTATCGAAAAAATATTTTATAATAATGAATCCTTTAAATGGAATGATTTTTTTGTTTTAATTGGTGGCTTATCCTGGTTTGTTTATTATAATTTTTTCTATCTGCCTTCCGATGGAGAACATCGAATTTTAATGCAACAATGGACATTAGATTGGAGCGCAGGATTTAAAAACTATTTTCCAGCCTATCTTTTAGTTTTGATTCCAGCATCGTATCGTTTACGGTCGCTCGAAAAAATAAAGTTATTTTTTTCAATTCCTTTTAATAGATTTTTAATAATATGGTTAATCATCAATCTTGGATTAGAAAATCATGATCTTTTTATCAAACCTCATCAACCATTGCATTTTACTCGTGGATATGTTTGGGCTTGTTTGTTTCTTATTGGACTTCCCGAAATCATCGCTACTTTAAAAATAATTTATGAAAAGAAATCTGTTTTCATAAAATCAACATTGATTATTGGATTAGTAGCAATTTCTTTGGCCGATAATGCGTCGTGGATTTCATTGCAATCATTAAAGTTAATGAATGGTGGTGGAATTGTTTTAAACTCAAATCAAAAAGAAGTTTTGACTTATTTAAATAATCACTATTCTAAAAATGAATTGCTAATTTCGCAAGATAAAACTATAGGTTATCTAAGCACTGTTTACACACCTTATCGTTCCTTATTTACACATGCTTTTAATACACCGAATGCAGCAAATAAGTGGAATATGGTATCACGTTATTTAAATTATTGTGATGAAGATTCATCTTTAATGGTTGTGAACCAAGTATTAGTGGTCTTTAAAAATCGAATTAATTGCGATTGGAGGAAAGAGTCACAATTAATTTTTAGCAATCATGAATATGAAATATGGCGCAGGAGAGGACAATATTTTTCCTATTAGTATTTAGTATTAAAAATATAAAATGAAAAGATCTTTAATGTTCCTAGGTTTATTAATTGTGGTTTCCGTAAATGCACAACAAGCCCCAATAATAAAATTCAAAGATTTAAATTCATTGATTCAAACTAAAACTGATACAACCTATGTCATCAATTTTTGGGCTACTTGGTGTGATCCTTGTGTTCGCGAATTACCTTCATTTCTTCAATTAGAAAAGGAGTTAGCAAATAAAAAGGTGAAGTTCCTTTTTGTTAGTCTTGATTTCGTGAGGGATTATGATTCACAATTTCTCCCATTTTTAACTAAGCATTCCATGAATAATTATGTATATTTACTTGATGAACCTGATTACAATTCTTGGATTGATAAAGTTAATCCTCATTGGTTAGGTTCTATTCCTACTACAGTTATTATTAGTCATCATCCTGATTCTACTTTTTTTAATGAAGGGGAATTATCTTATGAATCATTATCTAAAATTGTTAACTCTTTAATCCATTAAAATATGAAAAACAATAAAATTCTTATTCCAGTATTTGCCTTTTTAATATTACTTTCATCTGCATTTGTGGTAGTAGATCCTGGATACAAACCAGGTGATAAGGCTATAGATTTTAAATTAAAAAATATTGATGGTAAATTAGTTTCATTACATGACGAAAAATACAAAGAGTCTAAAGGTTTTATCATTGTATTTACTTGTAATCATTGTCCGTTTTCAAAAGCGTATGAAAATAGAATTATTGAATTAAATCAGAAATACTCGACTTCTGGATATCCCGTTATCGCTATAAACTCAAATAATGCTGAAGTTTCACCTGAAGACTCTTATGACTTTATGATTAAAAGAGCTGCAGATAAGGAATTCAAATTTCCTTATCTCTATGATGAATCACAAGCAATCGCTAAAGCCTATGGTGCTAATCACACTCCACATGTATTCGTGCTTCAAAAGGTAGGTAGAGATTTAATTGTAAAATATATGGGAGCTATTGATGATAATACGGATAACCCAGAGGAAGTCACAAAGTATTACGTCAATGATGCGATTAATTCATTATTAGCTGGTGAACCAGTAGCTGTACCATCAACAAAGTCAATAGGTTGTACTATTAAGTGGAAAAAGTCTTAATTTAGATCACTTTCGTTTAGTAAAAATTCGAGGCACAAAGGCCATAAAGACTAAAAACTTTATGACCTTTGTGCCTCTCAATTTATTTTGAGGTCAATTTGTAAACATCCATCTAAAATTATCATAAGTTGAAGAAATTTTCTTCAATATTTTAATATGTCTAAGCAAGATATCTCAAAGCTCGACCCGCGTCAGTTTATAATCATTAAAGGTGCTTCCATGCACAACCTCAAAAAGATAGATGTGGCAATCCCACGCAATGGTTTTGTCGTGATTACAGGTTTAAGTGGCTCTGGAAAAAGTTCATTGGCATTTGATACATTGTATGCAGAAGGTCAACGCCGTTATGTTGAAAGTTTATCTTCTTATGCTCGTCAGTTTATTGGAAGGATGGATAAGCCAGAAGTGGATTATATTTTAGGAATCGCTCCAGCAGTTGCAATACAACAAAAAGTTAATTCACGAAATCCACGCTCTACCGTTGGTACTAGTACAGAGATTTATGATTACTTGAAATTGCTTTTCGCAAGAATCGGTAAAACTATTTCACCAATTTCTGGTCAACCAGTAAAGAAACAACCAGTGTCAGAAGTAGTAGATTTTATCACAAATTTTCAAAATGGAAAATTTTTAATTGCTACCACTTTGATGCGTTATCCTGGTAGAAGCTTGTTAGAGGATTTTAATATTTTATTGCAAAAAGGATTTACGCGTCTTATTGTAAACGGACAAGTAAGAGATATTGAAGAAGAGATTGCAAATCCTGTTTTTAGCGAAGAAATTCCAAAGCCAACAAGAGGACGAAAACCTAAAGTTGTTGAACAAAATGTTGATGTTTATCCACATCCCGATTATCTTTTATTGATTGATCGAATTGGAATTAGTGGAGCCATCGATGATGAAATTATTGCGCGAATTGCTGATTCAGTTCAAACCGCTTACAACGAAGGTTTAGGGACGTGTATCGTGCATAAATTGGAAACTGATGGTAGCGTGTTAACGCATAGTTTTTCGAATCGTTTTGAATTAGATGGGATAACTTTTGAAGAACCAAGCGTACATCTTTTTAGTTTCAATAATCCTTATGGTGCATGTAAAAAATGCGAAGGCTTCGGTTCTATTATCGGTGTTGATGATGATCTTGTAATCCCTGATAAAAGTTTATCGGTTTTTGATGGAGCTATTGTTTGCTGGAAAGGTGACAAGATGAAAGAATGGAATGATAAATTAGTTATCAATTCTTTCAAATTTGATTTTCCAATTCATAAACCTTATTATGAACTAAGCGATTTTCATAAAGATTTACTTTGGAAAGGAAATGAATATTTTAAAGGGCTCACTGAATTTTTTAATTTTCTTGAAGAACAAACATATAAAATTCAATACCGTGTAATGTTATCTCGTTTTAGAGGTAAAACATTATGTCCTGAATGTAAAGGAACACGTTTACGTAAAGACGCAAATTATGTGAAAGTTGCTGGGCTATCAATTAGTGAATTAGTGTTGATGCCAACGAAAGATTGTTTGCAATTTTTTGCTTCATTAAAATTAGCAGATCAAGATGCACAAATAGCAAAAAGATTATCGACTGAAATTGTAAATCGTTTGCAATTTTTAGATGATGTTGGCTTAGGATATCTCAGCATGAATCGCCTTGCAAATACTTTATCAGGTGGAGAGTCTCAACGAATTAATCTTGCAACATCATTAGGAAGTACTTTGGTAGGAGCAATGTATATTTTAGACGAACCAAGTATTGGGTTGCATCCACGTGATACAACAAGGTTGATTAATGTCCTTAAGCAATTGCAAAAAGTTGGCAATACTGTTATTGTTGTTGAACATGATGAAGAAATTATGCGTGCCGCTGATCAATTAATTGATATTGGTCCGAAGGCTGGAACGCATGGAGGACATTTAGTTTTTCAAGGTGGATTTAAAGAACTTGAAAAGCAAACTGAAAGTTTAACTGCGCGATATTTAACAGGTAAAGATGTTATTCCAGTTCCAACGCAACGTCGACTATGGAAAAAACATATTGAAATTCGTGGTGCTCGTGAAAATAATTTGAAGCATGTAAATGTAAAGTTTCCGCTAGGCATTATGACAGTTGTAACAGGCGTGAGTGGTTCAGGAAAAACCTCACTAGTCAAGAAAATATTATTTCCTGCAGTGAAAAAAATATTAGGCGGATATGGTGAGTCAACGGGAAATTTTGATCGAATGGACGGAAACTATCTCGATATCACAGCTGCTGAAATGGTTGATCAAAATCCAATTGGTAAATCATCAAGATCAAATCCTGTAACTTATATTAAAGCTTACGATGAGATTAGAGCATTATATGCAGATTTGCCGATGTCACGAACACGCGGAATGAAACCTGCACATTTTTCGTTTAACGTTGAAGGTGGTCGATGTGAGGCTTGCCAAGGTGAAGGAATAATAACTGTTGAAATGCAGTTCATGGCCGATATACATTTGAAATGTGAAACATGTAAAGGAAAAAGATTTAAAGAAGAAGTTCTAGCAGTAGAATACCGCTCAAAAAATATTTTCGATATTCTTGACATGACCGTTGAAGAAGCACTTGACTTTTTTAGTGAAGCAGCTGGACCGAGTAAATATCAATTGCCACATCATAAAATAACGAATAAGATTCAACCGTTATATGACGTTGGATTGGGTTACATTAAACTCGGACAAGCATCAAGTACTTTGAGTGGGGGAGAAGCTCAACGTATAAAACTTGCTTCATTTTTAAGTAAAGGAAATCAAGCAACAAGTACATTGTTTGTATTTGATGAACCAACAACTGGTTTGCATTTCCATGATATTAGTAAATTGCTAGATGCGTTTAATGCATTGGTGAAAAATGGAAATACATTAGTGGTGATTGAACATAATTTAGAAATTATTAAATCCGCTGATTGGGTAATTGACTTAGGTCCTGAAGGTGGTAACGAAGGTGGATATTTATTATTTGAAGGAACACCAGAAGGTTTAGTAGAATCGAAGACTTCTATTACTGGAAAATATTTGAAAGCTAAATTGCCAAGTACTAAACAAAAAAGAAATTTAGTCGATTAAAAAAGCTAATTTTTTTTAAAGCACTATCATAAAATAAACGTATGCTCATAGCTATTATCACGATATTAATTGCTTCCTATTTATTCGAGCGATATATCGAATGGATCAATTCGAAAACCTGGAATGATAAACTGCCTGTATCATTAGAAAATTTTTATGATCAGGATGAATACAGTAAAGCACAAAAGTATGATCGTGCAAAATTAAGATTGTCAGCTGTCGGAAGTTCACTTAGTTTATTATTGATGTTGCTTTTTTTATCATCAGGAAGTTTTGCTTTAGTGGATACTTGGGCCAAGCATCAATCAAGTGAATTGATTATTCAAACGATCTTATTCTTTGGTGTACTTGCATTAGTGTCTGATATTCTTCAAATGCCTTTTTCTATTTATAAAACGTTTGTAATAGAAGAACAATTTGGTTTTAATAGATCCACCATTAAAACTTTTTTTATGGATAAGTTAAAGGGGTATATTCTAGCTGCATTATTAGGAGGAAGTTTACTTGCTCTTTTCGTTTTATTTTTCGAAATAGCTGGTAAAAATTTTTGGTGGATTGCTTGGTTAAGTATTAGTGGCGTAAGTTTATTGATAAGTATGTTTTATACTTCTTGGATTTTACCGATGTTTAATAAATTAAGTCCATTACCTGATGGTGAACTTCGCGTACGCTTACAAGATTATTGTAAAAAAGTTGGGTTCCCTGTTGCCGATTTATATGTGATGGATGGAAGTAAAAGATCAAGTAAGGCGAATGCATTTTTTAGTGGATTGGGTCCTAAGAAAAAGATTGTATTGTTTGATACGCTAATTGAAAAACATAGCACTGATGAATTAGTAGCCGTTATGGCGCATGAAGTTGGTCATTACAAAAAGAAACACACACGATTGATGGTTATTGTTTCAATGTTGCAAACAGGATTTATGTTAGCATTGTTTTCACGAGTAATTACAAATCCTGAATTAGCTCATGCGCTTGGTGCAAATCAACCTTCATTAGCATTAGGCATGATGGCGTTTGCAATTCTTTATAGTCCTGTATCACTTGCTTTGGGAATTCTTACTAACGCATTATCACGTAAGCATGAATATGAAGCAGATGCTTATGCTGCATCAACTTTTAATGCAGAGCCACTGATGGATGCTTTAAAAAAATTATCGCATGATAATTTAAGTAATTTGCAACCTAATCGTTGGTACGTTCGAATTTATTATTCGCATCCTACTTTATTGCAACGATTAGCACAACTAAAATTGTTAATTAAAAACAAATAGCAATCTTATATTAAACATTGTTCTGATTAAAATTTTTTTCAAAACGATCAATAGAATATTCGTCTTCTAAAAGTATGTCATTGGTTAAATATGCTGCCATTTTATTTGCTAGCCACGGACCTATCATTACTCCTTTTGTACCAAGTCCATTAAATAATGCGAGCTGTGAATATTTTGGATGTCTTCCTAAAAATGGTCTTCGGTCTTTTGTACTAGGACGAACACCTGCTTTGTGCTCGATGATTTCGTAATCGCAGTTGATGGATTTATTGATTGCAGTCTTCAATTTTTCTTTTCCAAGTTCTGTTGGAATAGTATTGAGTGCATCCCAACTGTAGGTTGCTCCACAAAGAAAAGTATTATCTCCTTTTGGAATTATCTTTAAGGCTTGATTGATTACAAAATCATTAGGAATATCATTACTTTTTATCGTAAGCAATTCTCCTTTTGCAGGATTGAAAGGTAGGTAGCCAAAATATTTATCATCCTTTGCAAGATAACCAGAACAAGAGATGAATGTATTAGCTTCAATATTTTTCCATCGTACTTTTCTATCAATTAAAACAATTTCATCGCTAGTAATTGTATCATTTATGAATTGATTTTTTATTAGGAGAAAATTTTTATACGCATCTAAAAATTGAATTGTATTTAACCATCCACCTTTAATTAAATATTGACCTCCAAAAGGCGCATTGATAATTGGATTTATTTGTGATGATGAAAATGTTTTACCAAGATATTCTTTACAATATGGATCATCATTTATTGTCAACCAATCATTTTGATTTCGCAACGAATTAAAAACTTCAAGTACAGGATAATCATAAAAAAATAGTTGATCTAACTCTTGTTCCAAGCTTTGATATGTTTGATGTGCATAAGGAATAAATGTTTCGGCACGCCAACTTTTCAATAATCTTCTTCCCGCAATTGGGTGTATTAATCCCGCTGCAACTCTTGAAGAAGTAGACTCGATTTCTGGATCAACAACGATGCAGGTGAAACCACGTTGTAATAAAAACCAACTAAGTAGTGAACCTGCCAGACCTTGCCCAGCAATTAAGAAATCAGTTTGACGAATTAAGGACAATAGCTAAATTAAGGACGTTCCCCTTTGTAGGAAACCAATGCAATTTTATCGCCTTTAGGACTCATTGCCATTCTGTAAAAAGTTCCAACAGTTTTTGCAAGATCTGCAACTAAAACCCATTTTGGTTCATCAAGTGTTGTATCGATATAATATAATTTGGCTTTATCTCCAGCGAATACTTTTCCGTCAGGAGCCCAACAATAATCTTCAACACCTGGCATCATTTCAACAAGCGGCACACGTTCTTCTGTTGCCATTTTATAATCCATCAAAAGGTATTTTCCATCCGAACTTTTTTGTATGTAACTAAGATTATCGGTGCCTGGAATTCTTGCTAAACATCTTCCAAATCCTCCTGTCATTAAGATAATAGATTGTTGAGGCTTCATATCAAATTGATGCAACACACCATTGCCTCCGTTAAGCATATAAGCACCAACAGTAGTATCGTTCATCCACGTATAATATGCTACTGAATCTTCATTTGGCATCAATGGTTCCGGTTCTGATCCATCAAATTGAATAGAGTAAAATCGTTGTGCTTTATCGTCATCAATACGAACAACCGAAAGTTTAAATTTCTCAAAAGGAATTGGCTGCGGTTGAAATTCACTTTCTGGAGTATTTGTTATTTGTCGAGTTAACTTTTTTCTCAAGTTATATTCAAAAATATCCGTTTGAATGGTGTCAGGCATACTTACATACCAAAGCAATCCACCATCTTTTGAAAAGCAAGGTTGGTTGTCATAGTAATCGTTATCCGTTAAACGTTCTGGAGTACCAGCAACAACTTTTTCATTCTGTTTGGAAATATCTAACAACCAAATTTCTGTAGTTTTTGATTGTGCATTGCTTTTTAAGAAATATAGAGAAAACAAAGCAATAAGGATGATTTTTAGTTTCATAATTTTATGTCTGCTGAAATTGAATGACAAATATAGTATGGAGTATATTTAGTAGGCTGTTTATTTTGTGAATGATCACTTTATCTTGGAGAAATTCATTTCCTCTTTTGAATGATCGTATTGGAATTCATCCCAGGATGTAACCCAATAATTATATTTTTATTGTTCGGGATAGTTCCATTGAGGATAAGAGTATCCTCATTAAATTGGATAAGATCAACTTTTGTTAATTTATCTGTAAAGCTAAGATCACGCGCGATGGTTCTATTATAAATACCAAATTTCTGAATTACTTTATATGTATATGTTTTTGATGCTAATTGAAGCATCGATTGTTGCTCCACAAGATAATAATTTTCCTTCAATTGAAATTCTTGTGCCGACTCACAATTTTTCAAGTTTCCACTGATAAAATACATCAAATGTGAGGGTGAATAAAAAAATAATCCTAATAAAAATAAATAGGAAGCAAAGTAATATTTTAATAACCATTGAGTAGTTTTTTCTCGAAGTACATATCCTGATAACATCAAACCTGTACAGCTGCTAAATAAAGTAGTATAATGATGTAATGTTGTCTCAGAAAAAAATAGCATTGTAAATAATGCAATCGACAATAATGTAAAATGCAATATAGCGCCAATCTTTAAAAATTTAACATTTATTTTTGGCGCTGACATAGCAAAAACGAGTGCCAATACTAAGGAGAGAATAAACGCTGTAATGGAAGCAATTAATAATGTTGGGCTCATGCTTTTGTTCCCGCAAATTTTGATTTTAAAACTCCTTCCAATCCTTGCAATTCATCTCTACAACGAGCAGCTTCCATAAAATCTAATTCTTTGGCCGCTTTTTCCATATTTTTTCTTGTAGCTAAAATTGCTTTTTCTAATTGGTCGCGCGACATATATTGCACAACAGGATCAGCAGCAATATTGATTTCTTCTTTTTCGTAATAAGCTTTGGAATCACCTTGACGGCTAGTGCCTCCAGAACCTTGGTTGAAAATTCCATCATTCGATTTAACAATTGCTTGCGGAGTAATTCCATTCGCTTCGTTATAGGCCATTTGTTTTGTGCGACGACGATTCGTTTCGTCAATGGTAAGTTGCATGCTGTTGGTGATCTTTTCAGCATACATTATCACTTTTCCGTTAAGATTACGAGCGGCTCTGCCAGCAGTTTGAGTTAATGATCTATGGGAACGCAAGAATCCTTCCTTATCTGCATCTAAAATTGCCACTAAAGAAACTTCGGGAAGATCTAAACCTTCTCGTAAAAGATTAATACCAATCAGTACATCAAAAACACCAAGTCTTAAATCGCGTAAAATTTCTACTCGATCTAATGTCTCCACTTCGGAATGAATATAACGGCATCGAATGTCAAGTTTCGTCATGTATTTTGCTAATTCTTCCGCCATTCTTTTTGTTAAAGTGGTAACAAGAATTCTTTCTTTACGCTTAATTATTTTTTCAATTTCTTCAAGTAAATCATCAACCTGATTACTTACGGGACGAACTTCAATTGGTGGATCCAGCAATCCCGTTGGACGAATTACCTGTTCAACGATAATGCCTTCACTTTTTTGCAATTCAAAATCTGCTGGGGTTGCACTTACAAAAACCACTTGATCCAATTTTGTTTCAAATTCATCAAATGTAAGAGGGCGATTATCGATGGCTGCCGGTAAACGAAAACCGTATTCTACTAAATTTTGTTTTCGTGAACGATCACCTCCATACATTGCACGTATTTGCGGAATAGTAACATGGCTTTCATCGATCACCATCAAGAAATCATCAGCAAAATAATCTAACAAACAGAAAGGACGTTGGCCTTGTGCTCTACCATCAAAATAACGCGAATAATTTTCAATTCCTGAGCAATAGCCAAGTTCACGAATCATCTCCAAATCGAACGTAACACGATCTTCTAATCGTTTTGCTTCAAGATGTCGTCCCATTTCTCGAAAATATTCAGTTTGTTTCATCATATCTTCTTGAATCTGAAAGATGGCGCCTTGTTGTCGAGATTGACTTGTAACAAACAAATTGGCAGGAAAAATAGCTAGGTGATCATGCTGTTCATACTTTTTGCCTGTAGAAGGTTCGATGGTTGCAAGTTCTTCGATTTCATCACCAAAAAAGCTGATGCGTACACCTAAATCACTATAAGCTGGAAATACATCAACAGTGTCGCCTTGAACGCGGAAAGTACCTCTTTTAAACTCCGTAACTGCACGGGAATATAAACTAGAAACCAACTGGTGCAACAAGGAATTTCTACTAATCTTCTGGCCTTTTTGCACTCGGATAATATTCTCAGCAAAATCGGCTGGATTACCCATACCATAAATACACGAAACGGAAGAAACAACAACGATATCTCGCCTTCCAGATAAAAGCGATGTAGTAGTACTTAATCTTAGTTTTTCAATCTCTTCATTGATAGAAAGGTCCTTTTCGATGTACGTATTTGAACTTGGCAGATATGCTTCTGGTTGGTAATAATCGTAATAAGAAACAAAATATTCGACTGCATTTTCAGGAAAGAAATTTCGAAACTCTCCATAAAGTTGTGCAGCAAGTGTCTTATTATGACTTAAAATAAGTGTAGGCTTTTGAACATTTTGGATCACGTTCGCCATCGTAAAAGTCTTGCCGGAGCCAGTTACACCCAGCAACGTTTGGGCGGGATCTCCTCTCTCAATACCAGCTGTGAGTTGCTTTATTGCTTCTGGCTGATCGCCTGTTGGTTTGAAATCTGAAACGAGTTTAAAATTCATTGTTGCAAAGATAAGCCTCTAAAACATCAAAATTTTAAAAGGTTCATTATTGATTCACGTTTATATGATGGAATTTGAAGATGGATTTTGTACTTTCGCGCCTCAAACATTTTAAACATCCATGAAAATAAAGCAATTAATGCTCCCGGCACTTGCTGTAGCCATGATGGCTGCCTCTTGTAATGCACAGGACAAAAAGAAAGACACTATGAAAACCGAACAGGATTCAATCAGCTACAGTTTTGGTGTATCTATTGGAAACAATTTGAAAACAAATTCATTAGATTCATTAGACGTTGACATGCTTGCAAAAGGTATGAAAGACGTATTCTCGGGTAAAACAGCAATCACACAAGAAGCTGCTGATCTTAAGATCAACGGTTATATGGCTGCTAAAGAGAAGGTAAAAGGCGAAGGAAATGTTAAAAAAGGACAAGCATTTTTGGATGCAAACAAAAGTAAGCCAGGTGTAGTTGTTACTCCTTCTGGATTACAATATGTAATTATGAAAGCTGGAACAGGTGCAAAGCCAGGTTTAAACGATAAAGTTACGTGTCATTATCATGGAACATTGATTGACGGAACAGTATTCGATAGTTCAGTTGATCGTGGTCAACCAGCTTCTTTCCCTGTTTCTGGTGTAATACCGGGTTGGACAGAAGCATTGCAAATGATGCCAGTTGGTTCAAAATGGAAATTATTTTTACCATCTAACTTAGCTTACGGTGAGCGTGGTGCTGGTGGAAAAATCGGACCTAATAGTGTATTGGTTTTTGAAGTAGAATTACTTTCAATTGATCCTAAAGACGCACCAAAAGATGCTCCTAAGGACGCTCCCAAAAAATAATTTTTAAGAATATTTAAAAAGCGGTCAACCTTTTATAGGATGACCGCTTTTTTTTGGTTTCAATTTTAGTTGATTTGCCAGTTAGGAGGATAAATCGTTTTAGTGAATGGTCGCGTTCGAACAAGATTCCGAAGAATGCTAAATTTTGATGGAACTCCATTTGTTATTCGAAATGCTAAAAAACGTTCAAATAAATTTACTTGTTCTTTTGTTGTTGGCTTAAAATATCCTTGACAGAATTCACTTTTTAACATAGTTTGCACATATTGTTTCAATGCAAATCTAAGTTGAGAATGAAGGATATTGAAGGCTTATTTGATGAAACTAAACACCTAATAGGCGAAAGGGATAGTTATGATAGGTTAGATTTTTTTATTCGCGATTCACTCCTGTCCATTGTACAAATAAATTCTCCGGAATGGAAGTAGAAGCATTTTTAAAGAAATAGAGTCCGCCCCAACTATAATTTATACGGCTGTATTCAGTGGTTAAGTTTCCTTTCATAACTCTCACTTTAGTGATTACTCTATTTTTCTCGATAATATCTTCTCGTGTAATTTTTTCACTTTCCATAAAAGCAAGAGGATCATTTTGAACATCATTTCCTCCTTGATTAAACAATGATTTTCCTTGTTTCTCTTCCCCCGTATTTACAGATAGTTTTTTTACAAATAGCTCTTTCTCGGAATTATTTTTCGAAATTTTTCGCTTGTCGGATCCACTATTGTTGGATGCTTTTTTAATGTTGTCTTCGCCTTTATCACCAACAGATTTTTTGTTAGTTTCAGATCCACTATTTACAGCAGCTAATTTTCTATTGTCATCTCCGATACTTGGGCTTGATGGTGAGAGAACATCGTTTCCAATAGAAGGATTGTTAGGCTTTGGCGCATCAACATCTTGATTGACTATTCGATTATTTTTATTGTCAAGCAAGAGTGGATCCGAATTGGTCGTGGATGCAACTATATTTGATTCCTTGTCTGGATCACTTTGAGAACTTGAAG
>JBBRAW010000055.1:0-20033 GCA_038206385.1 Bacteroidia bacterium
GTTGATAATCAATTTTAATAATATCTATAAGTCGTTTAAAGAATTCCGGATCGCGAAACATGGATGTTACATTTACCGAAATATTCATTTCTAATTCTTTCGCAAAATTGGCATTATTGATTAATTCATGTTTCAATTGAAATGCCGAATTTATTCCTTTACGCGACGCTAATAATTCCAGGCGACGATCAAGAAACTCTGGGCTATAACCACCTAGATCTATCCCATAAAGATTAATTGCTAGATCAACAATTTCGTTATGAATATTTTTTATTTCTGTTGCCTCGATCATCCGAAATAAGAGTTCATAAGTTGAAGTAATTTTCCAGTATCAATAGGTTTTGTCACATGATCGTTCATTCCAGCGTCAATACTATTTTGAAAATCATCTTTCATTGCTTTTGCTGTTAATGCAATAATTGGTAATTGCTTAAATCTTTCTTGAGTTCTTATTTGTTGAGTAGCTTCAAGACCATTCATCTCTGGCATCATGATATCCATTAATACTAAGTCGATATCTGGGTATTTATTTAATTCGTTTATTGCTTCTTTTCCATTTGATGCAGTAAGAAGTTTTAAATCATAATTTTCAAGCATGGAGGTTATGGCATAAATATTTCGTTGATCATCATCAACAATAAGTATTTTTTTCCCTTTAAAATTAAATGCAAAATTTGTAGTTTTGGAAGTGATGCTAACTCTATTTTTTTGTTCTTTCACTGATTGCAGAAACATTGCTGTTTCATCCATTAATTGGTCGAATGCTTCATCGGATTTGTGAACATAAGAACTTGCATAGGCTTTAAGAAACTTTTTATCTTCTTCGGTTAATTCTTTCGAGCTATAAACAATAACTGGCACTTGTGTTAATTGCGGATTTTCTTTTACTAGTTTTAAGATATCTAGTCCATTGGAATCTGGTAAATTGAGATCAAGAATTATACAATCAAATTCTTCTTCTGCAGAATATTTCAAAGCCTCTTCTCCTGTTTCTACAACAACGCAATTTACATTCTGTCGATTTAGTAAATGTCGTATGATTTTAATTTGTTCGGGTGAATCTTCAATAACAAGCACCTTCGATTTAAATTTATTCGATTGGCTTTTGATGCTATCAAATACTTTGTTTAGTTGATTTGAATTTACTGGCTTTTGAAGCCATGAAATAATTAAAGGGTCTTCTTTTTTATTTTCCTGAAGTGATGAAGAAATTACATGTACAGGAATTTTTGACAATTCAGGATCTGATTTTAATTTTTTAAGAATACTTCTTCCATCCATTCCTGGCAAATCCATGTCTAGTAATATTCCGCTGGGTTTCAGTTCAACAATTCGCATAAATCCACTGTCACCTCTATTACAAACAATTGGTTTGAATCCTTGATTGAGAGCAAAGCGCTCTAACATCTTAGAAAAAATTTCATCATCTTCAATAATTAATAATGTTTTTTGAGTGGGCGATTCCTCTGTTGATGTGTTAGTTTCGTTCACTTCAAATCCTGAGGGCATTACAATTGAAAATTCGCTTCCTTTTCCAGGTTTACTATTTAATGTAATTTGACCACCTAAAAGAACTGTTAGTTCTCTACTTATACTTAATCCTAATCCTGTACCACCGTATTTTCTACTCGTACTTCCATCAACTTGTTTAAATGACTCGAATATTAAATTGTGTTTTTCTTGTGGTATTCCAATTCCAGTATCAATAACTTTAAATGATATATTGTTATGAGCTTCTTTGCCTATTACTAATTCCACCGTACCTTTTTTAGGTGTGAATTTAAAAGCATTTGATAATAGATTTTTTAATATTTGTGCCAACTTTAGATGATCGCTTTTTATTTTTTGTTGAGGCGAAGTATTTAAAATTATTTGGAATGAGAGTTCTTTTTCTATTGCTAGCTGACAAAATATAGATTCTAAATCATCAGCTATATCTTTTATAGAGAACTCTTCAATCTCAATTTCAATTTTTCCTGCCTCAATTTTTGATAAATCAAGTATATCATTTATTAAAATTAATAAATCGGATCCGGATTTATTAACAACTCTCGCAAATTCTTGTTGCTTGCTTGTTAAAGTAGTTTCCTTGTTTTCTGCCAATAAACGTGATAAAATAATAATACTGTTTAATGGAGTTCTTAACTCGTGGCTCATATTCGCTAAAAATTCTGATTTATAGCGACTCGATTGTTCTAGTTGTTCCGCTTTTAGTAATAGTTTTTTACTACTGTTTTCTATCTCTATATTTTTATTAACTACTTTAGAGTTTTGTTCACTTAATTGTTGTGCTTTTAAATTTAATTCATTATTTAAATTTTCAAGATCTACTTTTTGCTTCTTTAATTTTTCTTCAGATATTTGTAGTTCCCAACTTTGATTATTTAATTCTCGAATTGATTTTTGCAAATCTTCATCACGTGATTGTAGTTGTTTATTTAGTTTCTGCGAGTGTTGAAGTAACATTTGCAATTGCTCTTCCGATTGTTTGCGATCCGATACGTCCATCCCAATAAAAATATATTTTTTTACAGAATGAAAATCATCGTATTGTGGAGAAACACTATAATGCATCCAAAATGGTTCGCCGCTTTTTTTGTAATTCACCATTTCAAAAGTAAATGGTTTTTTATGAGATAATTTTATTTCAAATTCTTTAATAGTGGCTTTTGATGTTAACTCACCAAATAGTACTTCATTTATAGTTTTATTTGATACTTGATTTTGGGTAAATCCTGTAATCATTTCAAATCCTGAATTAACCCAATCTAGAATTCCAGATTTGTTAGTAATCATTACTGCATACGAAGTTGTACTTGCTACCATAGCAAGTGTTTTGTTTTCTTCTAAACTTAATTGCAATAAATTTTCTTGTTTTTTTCTACTAGTAATGTCTTTAGAGTTGATGATAACACCAGTAATTTTCCCATTAATTTCTATAGGACTAAAACTCATTTCTTTATAAATAATTTCATTGTCGATAGTATGGTTTGTTTCATAATTGAATACTTCACCATTTAAACATCGATCATACAGTGTTTTCCATTTTATGATAGTTCCCTTATTTGATTTTTCATATTCGTCGCAGCTTTCTAGTAAGTTGTCGCCTTTTGATATGGTATGACCAAGAACTTTTTGAATTGAATTTTTAAATTGAGAGTTTTGTACTTCTAATTCGTACCGCGTATTGATTTGCCAAATGGAATTACCCATATTTTCAATTAACGTCAATAAACTAGCATTATGATCATCAACTTTATTACTTGCTTTAGTAAACAATTGCATTGCGTAGAAAACACAATAAATAGTAAGTAATAAGGAAACAATTAAATTAATTTTATTATTTAAATAAAGTTCATCTTTAGAAATATTTACCAAGTATTCTAAATGAAGTGGAACTGTTTCAAGTATGGATAGGAGAATAATAGGTATGCAGGCAAATAGTAATTGTCGTTTGGGTTCTGTTGAATGAAAGAAAATGAATGAACCCGCAGCAATAGGGAAGTATAAATATTGATTACCAGAACCAACTCCCATAAAAAGTGTAGAATAAAATAGGTCGATGTTTATCATGATAGCAAATAAATTCCGACTTGTTTCCATGTGTCCTTTTTTTAAGAGTAAGAAACACACTGTATAAACTATAAGGTCAATTATAGAGGTATATGTAAGAATTACTATATTTTGACTTAAATAGTATATCAAATAGGTAAATGTTACTATGATCGTTATTAAAATTAGCCTTTGAGCAGTAGTTACTTTTTTGCTTAATACTTCGTCTTCTACACCTTTCAACTGAGGAAGTTTGAGATATTCCCACATATTTTTTAACATATTCAATTTGCTATTAACTTATTGTTTGCTGTTACGACAATTAGGCAACTTGGTTTACGCTACTAAAATTCAAAAATGTAAGGAAAAGGGGTATTCACTTCAATCTTTATAGTATTTTTCAAAAACTAAAGTTCCTTTTTAATCGTTTATCTCATTGAACACATGAAAAAGATACTTATAACTGCAGCACTTACCGTTCAATTTTTATTGAATGGTTTCTCTCAAAACCCGCAAAAGAAAGCTCCTAATACCGTTAATACGTCACTTACGAAAAAGGTTGTTATCTTGATGGATAAAGTTGTTAAATCTGACGGGGAATGGAAAAGGCAATTATCAGCCGAATCATATCATGTTACCCGTAATGCTGGTACCGAAACCGCTTATACTGGTATATATTGGGACAATCATGAAAAGGGATTATATTCATGTATCTGTTGTGGGCAACCATTATTTTTATCAAATACTAAGTTTGATTCCGGAACAGGTTGGCCTAGTTTTTTTCAAACTATTGATAAAAGATGCGTTATCGAAAATAAAGATACTGCTTATGGTATGGAGCGTGTAGAAATTGTTTGTAGTAGATGCAATGCACATCTTGGTCATGTTTTTGAAGATGGACCAGCTCCTACGCATTTGCGATATTGTATGAACTCTGTAGCCTTAAAATTCGAGAAAGGAAATTTCACCGTGAAATAAAATTTTTGAAAACTAAATGTAAAATCAATATCAAAACTATTATTTTTACTTTAGATAAAATTTAAATTTCCTTTATTATCTCTCTTCTATAGAAAATTAATTCTTAATCCGATAGCTATCATATCTGCAATCCGCAATCTGCATTGTGCATCCGATAGCTATCGGATCTAAATTCTAAATTCTGCATTCTGAATTCATAATTCTTTAAAACGGATATCCAATACCAAAATTAATTACTGTATCCTTAATTTTTTGATCTTGATAAACCCAACTATTACCATTTGGCTTAGTTGGATCTTTCATCCTCAATGCACCATCTAAACGGATTATAAAAAAAGTAAAATCGAATCGAATTCCTAATCCGCTACCGATGGCAATTTCATCAGCAAAGGCATTGAACTCAAAAGCGCCACCTGGACGTTCATCCAATTTCCGTATTAGCCAAACATTTCCAGCATCAGTAAATATTGCTCCTTTAAGTTTTCTGTAAATCTCAAATCGATATTCTAAGTTCGCAGTTAATTTTAATTCTCCAAACCTTTCAAAGGCATCAATCGCTTTCGATGATCCTGGTCCAATAGAACGTGATCGCCATGCACGTATATCATTCGGGCCACCAGAAAAGAAACTTTTCTCAAATGGCATCCTTAAAGAATTTCCATACGCATATCCTAATCCTGAAGCTGCACGTAACACCAATAAATTGGAATTTCGAATAACAATATAATGCCGGTAATCTAAATCAGGTCTTACATATTGAGCATAATTAACATTGAAAATTTTTGAGTTATTTGTAAATAAATTAATGCTATTTCCCGCTAACTCAAAATTAATTCGGAAGTAGGAATAATGTTTCGATTTATTTAATTCTTGATTGCTATAAATTAATGATGTTCTACCATCAGCAATCAATTGATCTTGGTATCCTAATAAAATATTAACATCTCTTAATTCTAAAAGTTGTTTTTCAAATGCAGGATCTAATTTTACTTTTAAAAAGTTTACCTCAGCAGGATACAAATAAAGTCGTGTATATTTTCCATAACGCGCACTCCAATAAAATGATAAATTCGCTAACTGCCTAAAATATTCAGGGCGATTTTGAATATTATATCCAGTATTGAATGCTGTATTTTTATTGCTAATTTTTCTGTTCTTTAAATCAAATCCTAAAAATCGTGGAAATGTTAATGTCATGTCAGGACCGATTTCATAAGCATTAAAAAATGGAATTTGACGTAAACTTTGATAAGTTGTATCGCTAAAATTACGTTGCAATTCAAGCCCTCCTTTTACGCGGAGATCTAGTGATTCTGCTCCACGAAATACATTTTTGTTTTTATAGGTAACATTACCTGCTATTCCTAAATTGCCGCCACTATTTGTTAATTCAGCTTCTAATTTGTATTCCTGACGAGGAGACGGTGAAAGTAAAATGTTACATCGTAATGGAATATTTTTTAAATTTTCGGAAGTGGCAAGTGGTTCAAATTTAATGTTGATAAATTTAAATACCGAAAGATCACCCAACCTTCTATACGTGAGATCTAAATTAGATTGTGAAAATAATGAGTCTGGAAAAATAAATATCTGTTCTAATAAACGTTTTGGCTTGTAAAGAAATTCCTTTTTATTATTTGATAAAAATTGATAATCATTAATTGTTATTGTGTCTTGTGTTGATTGGCTTTTATAAAGTATCGGATCATAATCCATCTCGATAAATACTTCCTCAATGGTGCTTTTGCGATGTTCTTGCGTGGAATCACTTATCACCAATGTGTCGCGTTGAATATTTTGAGGATTACCAATCGTCATGTAAATATTAACACTATTTGATTTTAATCCCGAATCAATTTTATAAGTAATGTATTGCGGACTAAAAAAATAATAACCATGATTACGCAAATTACTGCTTATACGATCTCTTTCTAGTTGCAAAATCGTTGACGAATATATTACGCCTTCAGTTATTAAAGTTTGGCTCGAATCTTTAAATACTTTTTCACGCAAAAGCGTATCTGGAATTGAATAAAATAATTTATGAAAACGATATGGAGTACCTCCTGAAATAAAATAATACACTTTACAAGTGGTTTTTCTTCTCACAATTGAATCTCTAACAACAGCATTAAAATAACCGTTGTTCTGCATAAATATTTCTAGTTGTTGTCTGCTTTTAAGTGTCAAACCTGTATCAAGCAAAACGGGCTCTTCTCCAACAGCAGTTTTCAGGTATTTCTTAAATCGTGTTTCTTTTCCTCTATTGGCTAAAAAATAAACGCCTAAATGAAATCGGAAAACAAAAAGGATTCTTCTATTTGGCTTTTGTTTAATGATACTGGTGAAATTTTCTCTGAATTCGGGATGGTCGGATTTAATGATATTTTTGTCAAGCAGAAACTCATCATGGGGAATATTCCTTAATACGCCGCATCCTGATCCGAAAATGGAAATCAGGATTATCAAAAATAAATTAAATCTCGCCTTTTGTGTCGTCATAAGGGGCGTGTAAAAGTACAATTCTCTTTCATTCATTCTAATCCAATGGCATCACGATCCACAATTAGTTTTGTTCGCTCTTTACAGCAACGAAAATTCCGTCAGCAGGAAGCATCTTTCATCGTAGAAGGACCAAAACTCCTGTTGGAATTGTTGAACTCATCGTATGCAATTCAACATATTTACGCTTTAAGCGGATGGGAAATTCCATTATTAGCTAAGGAATATCCGATTGAAATAATTTCAGAAAAAGAATTGGAGCAGATATCTGCATTGCAAACTCCTAATAAAGTTTTGGCAGTTGTTAAAATCCCTGAAGCTCATCAATTCATTGTGCCAATGGAAGGTTTACATCTATTGATCGATCAATTACAAGATCCTGGAAATTTGGGTACAATCATTCGTATTGCTGATTGGTTTGGATTCCAGTCGGTTGTATGTTCGCCTGATACCGTTGAATGTTTTAATCCAAAGGTTGTTCAAGCTACAATGGGAAGTCTGTTTCGGATTCCTATTAATTATCATCCTCTTGCTGACATGCTCATTAAAAATGCTTCTACTGTTAAGATGAGCGTGTATGCTACATTACTTGAAGGAGAAAATCTGTATGATCATCAATTATCGAAGGATGCATTTATTGTGATGGGAAATGAAAGTAGAGGAATGAGCCCTTTGTTATTACCATTTATTAATCATGCTATTAGGATTCCTGAAGGAAAGAAAAATGTTCCTATTGCTGAATCGCTAAACGTAGGAATTGCCACTGGAATTATCTGTGCAGAATTTCGCCGGCAGTTTCCAGCATAAAAAAACCCTCCGGTTAGAGAGGGCTTTCACTGTGTTTCTGATTGATTCTTTAGTTGAGCTTCGTAGGAACTACCATCTTAAATTCTGGGATCTTTACGAAAAAAAGCTTCTTATCCATTTGTCGTTCCATTAAATAGGTGCCGAACATTTTGCCAATTTCTGTATTGAGATTACATCCTGAAACATAACGGTATGTTTCGCCTGGAGCGAGATACGGCTGTTCTCCAACAACACCTTCTCCTTCAACCTCACGACGAGTATTGTCAGAGTCAACAATATACCAATGACGACGTTTCAAACGAATGGCGTTATCACTATCGTTTTTTATCGTAATGCGGTAGGCAAATACATAATGTGCTTGCGCAGGATTGCTATGTGTGGGTTGGTAAAAGGTTTCTACACTTACCTTTATGCCAGCGGTAACTTCTGTGAACGTGTTCATTATTTTGCTTCTTGAATGTCAAATCTATTGAAGGTTATGATAATTCCAAATCTTTTTTGACCAAACGGTTTTTAAAGGTGGTCAAATGAGCTTTTTGGATGGAAAAAAAATTATTGCTTTCGTGAATTGATAAGCCGATAGCCTACCAAATGATCATACCTAGCAGCAATATCTTTGTAATATACGAAGAAAGCATAATCATTTTCAGTTTCATAATGGCTTCCTTCAGTTTCCGCAATATCAGATGGTAATTTTATCATCGGTTGAAAAATATATTCGTAATTATAATATCCTTGCTTCACTGTAATTGTTTGCTCGTATTGATGTGTTTCCTCATTGTATTTCATCTTCGCCCAAGGTTCTAAATTCCAGTTAGTAAGTTGACCGAAGATGTAAAAACTCCCTGAATCAGCCTCTTCGGGTACCGGTAATTGAAAACTCACATTCACATAATCACCTTCCAAATCACCATCACGGTCGTCATAAATCTTTATTAAGTAGCGACCATTAATATCATCTTCCGTTGAATACCGTTGCGTAGATCGGCGCAAATCTGGTTTGAGAATGTATGAATAATGATGCGTAACACTATCTTGCAAAATTTGTGAAACATATTGCGTTTGAAAACGTGTTGTTCGTAAATCAAAATTGCGAAATTCATTTCCAGCATTAAATAAATTTCCTTCTTCGTAATTATAATCAAGTAAACCATCTAATGCAAAAACTGGTTTCAGATTTGTTATTGCAGCATTCCAACGGTTATTCTGTACAATGGTAACTTTAATATCTGCGTAAGGATTTGCAACTTTCAAAGTATTTAATTGCAGTTTAAAATCTATTTCTTGATGTGTGTTACGTAAAGAAATCTCGGATGCGCGATGAATGAATGATTGAACTTCTACTTTACTATCAACCACCCAAAATCGTTCAGTAATGATGGATTCATCAGGCTTATCATTTGAATAGATAACAAGTAAATAATTTCCAGATATCATAGGACGCATTTGTGCATTAGGAAACTCTAAGCTGTAATGAAAATATTCTTCCAACGTATTAAATGAATGCCGATAATTTATGATATGATCCGTAAAAAATCCATCAATATAATCACTTTCTGAAAGTAATGTTGATGGTTCCCACTTAGCAGTGCAATGTATCCAACGATAACTGTAGTCATTCACTTCTGGTGTTAAGTCGTCAAATGTTAATACTAATTTTTCATCTGTATTTAATTGTATCACAGGATCGGAAAGTGGAAATCCTTTACGAGAAAGTAGTACCGTTTTTATTTCAGGTTTATAAATATGATTTTCATACCTCAGAAAAGTTGCATTGAAATAATCAGAACTATCTTGAGCAGATAAAGAAATGCTGAAGAAGAGTGTGATACTCAACCATGATAAAATCAAACGTGGATGAATCATGCAGGATCTGATTCGATAAGACGTAGGTAATGGGATTCCCAATCACTTTCGGCATGCTTCAATTGACGATCGAGGATCTCGAATTCTTGTTGCATCTTTTTGTACTTCGCAGCATCTTTAAAGGCTTCAGGTTCACTCATTATTTGCGATAATTTTTCGTGATCCACTTTTATTTTACTTAACGCTTCTTCTAACTTTTTAACTAGTTGATCTAACTTCTGACGATCTCTTTTTTTATCCTTATCCTGTTGAGTATCTTTTTGTGGAGTAGTTTTTACTTTCGCAAGAGCTTCTGCCTTTTCAATTTTTGCTGCTTTGTTGATACTGCTTTCTTTCGCTCTTGCAGTTTCTTTTCGCAATTTTAGATACTCATCATATTCGGCATACGTTCCAGGGTATTCTTTCAATTGGAAATTATCAATCGACCAAATTTTATTTGCAATACGAGATAAGAAATAACGATCATGAGAAATTACAACATAAGAACCTTCGTAGCGATTCAATACATCCACCAATACATTTACACTTGCCATGTCAAGGTGATTCGTTGGCTCATCGAGTAATAGGAAATTTGCTTTTGCTAAAATTGTTTTTGCAAGTGCAACACGTGCACGTTCACCTCCCGACAAAACTTTAATCTTTTTAAATACATCGTCACCTTTTAAAAGAAAGGCTCCTAGTAATCCTCGAAGATAAGTGTCGGATTCTTCTGGTGCGAAAGTTTGTAATTCTTCGAGTGCTGTATAATTTCCATTTAAACTTTCCAGCTGATGCTGTGCATAAAATGCAGATACAACATTGTAACCAGGTTCGTGTGTTCCATCAAAAGGTTCACTTCCTGTTAACATTCGGAGTAACGTTGATTTTCCTTTTCCATTTGCACCAACGAAAGCAATTTTATCACCTCTAATAATTTCAGCTTTCGTATCATGAAAAATAATATTATCATCGTAACGTTTGTCTTTAATTTCTAAACTTTGAATTATTTTTCCAGGTTGTTTATCTACGGCAAAGCGAATACGTATACTTGCTGACGGACCTTCAACAGCTGCAATTCTATCCATACGTTCCATCGCTTTAACGCGTGATTGTACAGCACTTGCTTTAGATGCTTTTGCACGGAAACGCTCAATGAAACGTTCTTGTTCTTTGATAAATTTTTCTTGGTTCTTAAATTGATTCATCTGTAATTCCATGCGTTCCTCTTTTTCTTCGAGGTAGTCGCTGTAATTCCCAGTATAAAGCGTCATTTTTTCGTGTTCAATTTCTGCGATTTTATTTACTACACGATCTAAGAAAAATCGATCATGAGAAACTATCACAACAGTTCCTTCATACTCTTTCAAATAATCTTCTAACCATTGTATGGATGGAAGATCCAAGTGATTCGTAGGCTCATCCAGTAACAATACATTTGGTTGACGCAACAATGTTTTTGCAAGCATCACACGCATTCTCCAACCTCCAGAAAATTGTGATAGCGGACGTTGTAAATCCTTTGTAGGAAAACCTAACCCTTCTAAAATTGATTCGGCTTTGTGTTGCAAATTATAGCCATCTAAAGCTTCATATTCATTCTGCACTAAATGCAAACGATTCATTATTTCATCTGAATGATCATGCTCCATGTCTTTGAATAACTGTTCCAGTTCATGATGTAATTCATTCGCTCGTTCATAAGCTTCCATCGCTACTTCTAGGATAGATTTTTCTGATAAATAACTTAGTAGATCTTGATTTAAAAATCCAAGAATTAATTCATTGCGTTTTGAAATTTGTCCTTGAGAGACAGAATATTCACCACTGATTACACGAAGTAAAGTTGATTTTCCTGTTCCATTTGCACCAATCAATCCAATCTTTTCATTTTGTTTGATATGCCAATTTAAGTCGCTGTAAAGGATTCTTGATCCAAACTCGAAGGTAATGTCTTGTAGTACTATCACAATTTATTTTATAATGGTATCAGTTTTCCTGAACCTGTAATTTTAGTAATTAATTGAGTCGGAGCTCCCTTGTAATAAATATTTCCGATCGATTGCAACGTAACATTTAATTTATCATTTGCATAAATTTTAATATCATTAATGCTTTCATCTGTAATATCCGTTTCAACTGCAATATAATTTTCGCCGTTAATCTTACCATCGCCAGCAGCATAGATATAACTTAAATTTGTAATTCCACTTACGTTAATGTCGGCGGGTCCATTATGAATTTTTAAATAAGAAGCGCCACACTTTAATAGTAAGTTATAATTTCCAAGACTACCATAGCTATTCAACTCGAACATGGGAGACGCTATGGTATCTGCACATGTAATATTTCCCGAACCATTAAAAATCATCACATTTGATATGGTTGGAACCCAAATGTCAACAACTAATGTTGGATTAAACTTTCGTACCCAGTTAAATTTATTTTTGTTTCGAATGATAAGTTTATTACCATCAAAGTTTGTTTCAATTTTTCCCAAGAGATGACTTCCTGCTGTAACTGTCATTCTGTAAATAGAGTCATGATGAATTACAACGTCAACATCATTATACAATTCAATTTTATCAATTGCTGGTAAATGACGTTCTTCGGTAGTGATAGAACCAGCACTTTTAAAGAGATCTCCAAATTGATTGCATCCACTGAATGTAAATAGCGCAATGTAAAATAGCAGATAGTATTTATTTTTTTTCATCGTCATTATATTTTAAATCCTATTCCATATTCAAAATAATCAGCCTTTGCAAAATGTGATTTTAAGTTAAAGCACACAAATATTTTTTCGTTCACAAAATAACGTAACGACAAGCGTGTAAAGATGGATGCCGAAACAGGAAGTTTGTTATAAAGATAATATCCTGGTTGAAAATATCCTCTGAATTTACCGACTGCAATTCCATAAGAAAAATGTATTCCAATTCTTGTATTAGCCGCAGTCTTACTATAGTTTATTGAATCTAAATCGAAGACCCGTTTTTGCAAAGTAGCATCGTAGAATACATCCGCACCGCCACCAATAAAACTTTTCCGAGTAATTCTAAAATGAATATCAGTAGTGAAAATACCAACACTTACTTTAATAGTTTCTCCTGGAATTCGTTCTTTAAATCCAGTAGCAGCATAAAATGTAATTTCTTTTTTATGATTGTAATCGGGAAGTTCTGTGCGAATTAATTTTATTTGCTGACCAAAAAAATGTTGAAAGCCTATATTTATGGATGGGATATTTAATCCTGCATTAGGTAATCGTGAAGCGCCATTTGAAAAGTGTGTGAAATCGATTCCAGTACTAAATTGTGTTCGCGCGTTGCAAGGAATTCTAAATTGAATACCAGTAGTTATTACTCCATTGATATGCGTACTGATCGCTTGATTTTTATAGTTCTCTGCGATCGTATATCGCTTCTCCACATAACCAATACCAATTCCAAAACGAATATTTATTCCAAGATGATGTTTGTGAAGCAATGGAAATAACACCAACGGATAAACAGCGTGTCCATGTCCTAATAAGTTTTCATTGCCTAAATCAAAATATTGGTAAGCAAATCCTAGTAATGGTTCGTTGTAATTTCGTTGCCATTCATCGTGCCCTTGGCTGCTTTTGAGATACGATATTTCAAAGCTTGATATTTTCTTTTGCTGCAAATAAACTAATGATGGACGATGTGCTAATAAATAGCCAATTTGCACTTTTGCTCCCAACGACCAAGTTCCTGGTATAGTCAAAGTATCGCCATTAGCAAAACTGCTTTTTGGGCTTAAGACGACAAATATAATAAGGAGGAAACGATTAAACATTTAGGAATAGTTCCATTGGGGGGTACAAAGGTAGAAAATGAAGGCTGCTTTGTTTGTATAACTTTGCAAAATGACAACAATGGAAGAAAAATTATCGGCTTTTGAGCGACTTTTATCCATAATGGACGAATTAAGGACTAAATGTCCGTGGGATAAGAAGCAAACAATGGAAAGTTTGAGGCATTTAACCATCGAAGAGGTGTATGAATTGGGAGATGCCATCCTTAATAATCAGCAAGAAGAAGTGAAAAAGGAGCTAGGTGATATTCTTTTGCACATCGTTTTTTATGCTCGAATTGCATCTGAAACAAATGCCTATGATATTACTGAGGTGATAAATTCTGTTTGTGAGAAGTTAATACATCGTCATCCTCATATTTATGGAGACGTTATAGTGGAAGACGAAGCTGAAGTGAGTCGTAATTGGGAGCAATTGAAGTTGAAAGAAGGTAAAACATCAGTGCTTGAAGGAGTTCCTGTTTCGTTACCAGCGTTGGTGAAATCGATGCGTATTCAAGAAAAAGCACGTGCTGCTGGTTTTGATTGGGAAAAGAAGGAGCAAGTTTGGGAGAAAGTAGAGGAAGAGATGAACGAATTTAAAGTGGAGATAGACAAGAATGATATCGTGAAAGCGGAGCAAGAATTCGGGGATCTGTTGTTTTCATTGGTCAACTATGCGCGTTTCATGAAAATAAATCCGGATGAAGCACTTGAGCGTACCAACAAAAAATTTATTAGTCGCTTTAAATATTTAGAAGATTCGGCACGAGCTAACGGCCAAAATTTATCAGATATGAATTTAGAACAGATGGACGTTTATTGGAACGAAGCAAAAGCGAAGGGGCTTTGATAATTCATAATTGATAATTGATAATTACCCCCCCCCCAATGTTGTCTCTATGTGGAGGTTCATCAACTAATGTTAAGAGAAATACTATATAATGCTGATTTAAATAGTTGCTTTTTTTTTAAGATTCACTCCACAGCTAAAATTATAGAGTAAAATGTAAAGATTTCTCATTAATTAATTTAGTTTGGAAGTGTTTTGTTAATTTTGATTCCATATAAACTTAAAATGAAGAAATTATTTACACTTGTTTTCCTTTTAATCGGACTTCAGGGAAAGTCGCAAATTACAGTTACCACCTCTGACATGCCTGTTTCAGGAGACACTATTCGGTTGAGTACTGCATCACCATTAAGTACGGTGGATCTTACACTAACGGGAGCAAATTTCACTTGGGATTTCACGGCATTAGTTCCAGATTCACAAGTGGTAGATACTTTTTTAGCTGTGTCAAGTACTGGCGCACTTTATTCAATTTATTTTTCAGCGTTCCTTGGAAATCCTGCCAATTCTGCTCATCGCGGTCCTGATTTATCCTTGATTCCTGGAGTTCCTTTAACGAATGCGTATGTTTTTTACAATAAAAATTCATCGTTATATGAACAAGTAGGATTTGGTGCTACGTATAATGCACTTCAAATTCCAGTAGGGTTTACCAACAAGGATGTCATTTATAATTTCCCATTAAATTTTAATGATGCTGATTCTTCTGATTCCAACTTTTCAATTTCATTAACTGGAACCGGATCATTATCGGGAACACAACATAGAGTAAATCATGTGGATGGATGGGGCTCACTTCAAACAGCCTACGGAACATTCAATGTGTTGCGAGTTGTTTCTGAAATTACTGCACATGATTCGTTGTATCTTGATACTTTATCAATGGGTTTTGGATTTGATCAACCACTTTCACGCGAGTATAAATGGATTGGAAAGAATAAGAGTTTACCCTTGATGCAAATAAATACTCAATTTGTTTTGGGTACAGAAACCATTACATCCATTCGTTACCGCGATAGTGTGAGAGTTATTCCAACGCCAACCGGAATTGCATCACTTGAAAACGAATCCAATCACATTCAATTATTTCCTAATCCAAGTTCAGGAAATTCAATGCTTCGCTTTTTTTCTGATAATAATAAACCAGTAACTATTTCCATTCTCGATTTATCTGGAAGGGAATTAAGAAGCAAGGATTTTGTATCAGTTAAAGGCACTAATGAATTTGTACTTTCATCTTCAAATCTATCTTCCGGAATTTATTTTATCAAAGTAAAGCAAGGAGAAAAAAATGGTGAAACGTTAAGATGGACTATTGATAAGTAATTATAATAATAAATTTAAATTCATTGCTATTTTTATTTAAGATTATTTAATTCGATTGTAATTTAATTGAGCTATTTAAAATCTTATTCTTTATATTTTATCGAATTTTAAATCTTCAAATTATCTAATCTTCAAATTATCAAATTATATTTATATTTGCATCCCCAATCGTATTTCGGAGAGGGGAAAATATAATGCCCAGGTGGCGAAATTGGCAGACGCACCACTTTGAGGGGGTGGCGCCGTAAGGTGTGCGAGTTCGACTCTCGTCTTGGGCACTCTAAATTGTTTAAAAAAAATCCTACATCGCTGTAGGATTTTTTTTGTTTGATAGTTCGCTAGTTCAAATTGCGTAAGGGTATTTTTTGGGCTATCTAAATTTTGCAATTAAATTTTTTCTTTATGAAAATTATACCAATTGTATTTATAATTTGATAACCTAATGTAAATTTCTATTTCATAAAAAAACTCCTCACAGAAAATCCGTAAGGAGTTAAATTTATAATTTTAAATTACTCTTTTACAAATCGAACAACTTTTCTAAATCCATCAACAGAAATCATCAACTGATATATTCCTTTCGCTAGATCGTTTACTGGTACAATTAAATCGTTAGAATATGTTTGATGATCATTATTAGAATGTTTTATTAGTCTTCCAGAAATATCACAAATCTGATAGCTTAATTTTTTATCTCTCCACAAAGTGGCATCATTGGTGAAATTTTTAAAATGAACATAAAGTTGATCATTCACTGGATTCGGTGAAACAAAAAACTGAATTCCATCGGTCAAGTTATTTAAGCCAACTGTTTCATCTACATTAAAATCATCAATAGAGAAACCTGGTGCTACTAAACTTAAATCGCTCGTGAATACAAAACGATATCTGATAAATGATTGTCCGTTAAATGCTGTTGTATTATAAATGCAATGTACCCATCCTCCAGAGTTACCACTCCAGCCTGGTTTACTTTGTGGAGTAATAATTCCGTTATACCAATTCGTAGCATTAGGATCGTTAATAATACCTAACACATTCCAAACATTTCCGTTAGTGGTATATTCTAATCGCAAACCATCTTGATTAATTTCTGAATTGTAATTCATCCAGAAATCAAGTGTACTTGTAAGTGCATTATTGTAATTAAATATTGGCGAATACAAAGCAGTGTTTGCAAGAATTCCGTAAGGTGTTGTTAAGTTAATATCCCAACAGTTAGAACCAGAGTGAGCACTATTTGTTGATCCATAATTTGGCGCACCCAACTCCCATGTTGTTGAACCAAACGAGGAAGGTGTTACATACCAATATAGATTTCCATTTTCTAAATTATCAGTGAACGGAGGAGCGAAAACAGAAACTCCTGTGTAGTTGTATTTGAGTGTATCATTATCATGGTATTCATCATTGGTCCAATCAACATACACAACAATATTATTTAAACCAGCACTAGGAAATACTTGTGGCAAATTAACTACTGTTGAGGAGTCATACAGTAATGTTCCGGTCCATGTATAATTTATTGGAGTACCATTGTTATTTCTGTATTTGATATTCAAACTATTTAAAGTTTGAATACCATTATTTCTAAGCGTAATTGTTACGTCGGTATTTCCACCAGCAGCAGCTTGTGATCCCGGACTAATAATAGAAGTTAATTCAGCATCATTATTATATTCAGTATTAAGTTTAAAGTCATCAATCGTTAATCCATCTCCAGTAGAAAAACCGCCCGAAACAAAAACAAATTTAAATTGAACTGTTCCAGTAATTGAAAGTAAATTTAGGTCAATGCTCGATTTTATCCATCCATTAGAATTGTTAGTCCATCCTGGTAAACCAGTTGTCGCGTTAACAGTACCGTTGTACCAATTTGTAGCTCCTGGTCCAACAATATTTGGTACAAGTTGCCAAGAACCTACATTCGAATCAAAATATTCCATAAAAAATCCATTAGATGTTGATGTGTTTCTATTTTGCCAAAAACTTAATGAAGGATTAATGCTGTTTGATAGATCATAAATTGGCGTAAATAAAGAAGTATTAGCATTCGCCTGATATGCTGTTGTAAGATTGACATCCCAAGCAAAATTTCCAGAATGAGTTGAGCTAGTAGATCCATATGCAGGAAATCCAAACTCCCAATTGGTATTTGGATCACCTAAAGTTTCGGTAATCCATGTTTGAATTCCAGACTCAAAATTTTCAAAGGAAGTTGGAATTATAGTTGATTGTCCTATTTCATTTAAAAATAAACTATCGTTACTGGGATCAAGATCACCACTCAAATTAACGTAAGCGGTGATGGAATAAATTCCCAATGGTACTGTGAAACCAGGCAGTGTTATATACGCTGAACTGTTGGGAGATAATGTTGATGTATAATTTGCTGTAGAATAAACACCATTATTTATTTTATATCCAACACTAAAATTTGTAATATTTTGATTGCTATTATTGTTAACTTTTAATTGAATAGGATTTAAGATTGATCCAGCACTCGCATTAAATAATGGTGCTATTAAGGAGTCTAATATTGCATCTTTTGCTAGTGCAGTAGTAATTTTAAAATCATCAACACTCATTCCATCTATATTCACTGAAGCATCAGAAGTAAACACAAAACGAAAAATTACATTGGGTAGATTATCTACGATTGATAATTTATAAGTTGATTTTTGCCACGTGTTTAACAGTCCTGCCCACGCTGGTTGTGCGGAGGATATTATACTAGTTTTATTGTACCAATTAACGCCCAAGGTGTCTCCAAAATTTCCTAATACATTCCAAGTAGATCCACCATTAATGCTGTAATCCATTCGGGTACCATCATACATAGCTTCCGTATTAAATTTTTTCCAAAAAGATAAAGTTGAATTGTAGATACCTGAAAAATTAAAAATAGGTGACCATAATTCAGTATTCGCATTACTTTGATATCCTGTAACAAGATTTACATCCCAACAATTAATTCCAGAATGTGTAGAATTAGTAATTCCAAAATTCGGTAACCCTAATTGCCATTTACTCATTGTATCAGTAGGATTGATCTGTGACCAACCCTTATTGATGCTATCAAAATCATCTGTAAAGGGGATAGTGTAAGAATTTACTCCAACACCATTTGAACATATCGTATCGTTGTTATGATCAAGGTCACCAGATAAAGTTACCCAAAGGCAAATATTTATTGCGCCAGAAGGAGCGATAAAACCTGGAAGTGATAAATGGATTGTATCATTTGGTAAAATTGAATTAGTGAAATTATTTGTTGATGTGCTACCACCATTTATTTTATAAGAAATGGAATAGGCATTAAAAGTGGTCGCCCCATTATTTTTTAAAGTAACATTTAATGGGCCCGTATTTAATCCTGACGATAGTCGATTTATTGGAGTATTTAGTGCAATTAAATTTGCATCTTTTGATAATGGAAGCGTAATTTTAAAATCATCAATACTAGCACCATCAACTACAAAAGTTCCATCAGAAGTGAAAACATATCGAAATTTTACTGATGAGATATTATTAAAAGCTGAAAGGTTATAACTACTTTGAATCCAACCATTAGAATTTCCATCCCATCCTGCATTACTATTCGAATTCAAAATAGCATTTGAGTACCAATTTACTCCAGCAGGATCTTGAAAATATCCTAAATACACCCATGAAATTCCTTGATTTAAACTGTATTCCATGTGGAATCCATCCCAGCTAGCTTCAGTATTTCGATTTTGCCAAAATGAAAAAGTTGCATTTGTAACACTACTAAAATTAAATTCTGGAGATTCAAGAGTGCAATATGCATTTAATCCGTAGGCAGAATCAAGATTTACATCCCAGCAATTGGTACCTGAATGGGTAGAGTTTGTTAAACCAAAGTTCGGGCTTCCTAATTCCCAATTTGTATTTATGGCTCCTAGATTATTGGTGGTCCACGATGGAGAGCCAGAGTCAAAGTTTTCCGAGTAAGGAAAAGTATTTATTTGCGAGAAACCTGTATTATGAGCTAGGAGAAAGAATAAAGTAATTAGGAGGTTGTTGAAGTATCTGTTTTTCATTAGTATAAAATTAATCTATTGATGATACTAAAATTAGGTAAAAAATGAATTACTAATTTACAGGTAATTTTATTTTTTATTAATGATTTATATAATAGAGAATAATGAAACAGAAGATCATGCAGCAAGAGGATAGTAATGTCATCCTCATTGTATGTGTATAGTCGGCAAAATGCACATTTGACCAACATTTCTTGACCCAGAAAAAGAAATAACCAGTTACTGGAATTAAACAGATCGAGAATATTTCGAAATGTGTAAAAGTGTAGAATTTCACAAAATAACCGAAT
>JBBRAW010000056.1:0-19923 GCA_038206385.1 Bacteroidia bacterium
CCTAGTTCATCAAGACCCATTGATTTTACTGCAATGTGAATTAATTCTGCATCACTCACTCCTGCTGATAATTTTTGCTTCTTTAAAAAATATGCACCTGCTTCAAGCATCGATGACAATGGAACTAATCCTACCAACTCACTACCAGTAACACGCATTCCACGCTCGTAAGCTGATTTATAACACTCTTCGAAAACAATATGAAGTGGTGTATCTTTAAAACGAGTAATGTTTATTGAAACTTGAGCAATACCATATTCTTCAATATACCAACCGATTGCTTTTACTCCAATTAATTTTCCCGGAATACGAACTTCAGAACCTTGTGCATCCAAAACTTTTTTTCCTTTCTCATCAACTTTAGCACGACCTGCTTCACGAATATCAAATGCAATTGAGTTTGCACGTTTTACTGATTTGCTATTGAGATTTACATTGTACGCAATTAAAAAATCACGCGCACCAATTACCGTTGCACCACTTCTTTCCGGAAAAACTGCAGGACCAAAATCAGGTTTCCACTTTGGCTCTGTAATTTTTTTAAAAAATCCTTCATACTCACCAGCACGAATTATGGATAAGTTACTGCGCTCTTTATTCGGTTGCGCTTCTTCATATAAATAAACTGGTATCGATAATTCCTTTCCAACACGTTCAGCAAGTTTTTTACTCCATGCTGCTGTTTCTTCAATAGAAATATTTGCAACTGGAATAAAAGGACAAACATCGGTAGCACCCATGCGTGGATGTTCTCCTTTGTGTTTTGACATATCAATTAACGCAGCAGCTTTTTGTATTCCTAAAAACGCAGCGTTCACAACAGCTTGTGGTTCTCCAACAATTGTTACAACAGTACGATTTGTTGCTTTGCCAGGATCTACATTTAATAATTGAACACCATCAACTGATTCAATCGCATCAGTAATTTGTTTGATTATAGTAAGATCATTGCCTTCACTGAAGTTAGGCACACATTCAATTAATTGTTTCATACGTGTTGGTTATGCCAAGAATTTCTTGCTTTAATATAATCCGTGATGAGATAAGCCAATAGCTTTCCCGTTTTTAAATCTGTTTTAATATGCGATAATACTGGAGCCGCTTCCGCGAGATGAAAATAGGCAAGATTCGCTTTACTTGCAACTTCATACACAAATTGTCGAGCTTGTATTGTACTTATTCCACTCGATGTTTTTGCACTTGAAGGAATATTTTGAATCGTATCAATATCTAATTCCAATGCAGTAAAATTATTGGAAGTAAAATTAATTGCTTGATGAATTGCATCTTTAAATGAATACATTTCTTTAACGAAAATATCATCGAAAAAAAGTGCTTTAAATTTTGGTTCACTTTGAATTAACTCATGAACGGGACCTGTATTAAATATTTCGTGCAATCCAATCATTGCATAGTGATCAAGAAATCCTTCCTTATAAGCATAACTAAATGCATTTCCAGAATGTCGTCCTTCAAGTGGACGAAGATCACTGTGTGCATCACAATTAATGCAATTTATTTTTTTCGAATCAATCTTTTTAAGAGCAAATAAACCATCTGCTGTAGCTTTCAAATTTGGATATGCGTTATTATGTCCGCCACCAATTATGATAGGCTCTTTACCTGCTTTTATAATTTGCAGAACAACATTGTAAACTGCTTCATCAATATTCGCAACACAAGCTCTTGCTTTATTTACAATTGCAGCATCAGTAAAGTCAGCATCCTTAAATTCCAACATTACTTCAGTAAAATCAATATGTCCGAGGATGAGTAGTTCATCGCCAACAAGCATGTGATTACTTTGAACATTCAATAAAGTATTGAGTGATGGTTGCCAAGCTGAATAAGCTCCACCTCTACCGAAGTTTGCACGCACACCAATATCTTCTGGTAAGCCTAACAAAACATATTTTGATTTATTTGCTTCTAATTCATTTTGGAAATTTGAACTTGAATTAGCATTTAATGTTTTTACCTTTTCTCCTAAACGCGTCTCTCCTACTCTTTTCTTTGTAAGTGATACAATATAATTTTCATCATAAATTTTTAACTTCATCGAACTCATTGTAATTTTCCGTTAATAATAACTTTATCAACAGGATCAGATGTAAATGAGTATGGAATATATGCTAATGAAGGAATTGGTTTTGTTATAAATAAATTTGCTTTTTTTCCTGGCATTAAACTACCAAGTTCATTCATCACTCCCATTGCATAAGCGCTATTTAAAGTTGCTGCATTGATTGCTTCTTCAGGAGTCATTCCTAAATTTAAACAAGCTAACGAAATTATAAATGACATTTTACCTGAAGGTGACGAGCCAGGATTATAATCACTAGATAGCGCGACTGGCAGTCCTGCATCAATCATTTTACGAGCAGGTGGATAATGCAATTTCAAAAAGAAAGCAGTGCTTGGAAGTAATGTTGGCATTGTATTCGAATTTTGCAAACATTTTATTTCTTCTTCTCCAGTAAACTCAAGATGATCAACAGAAAGCGCGTTATGTTTTACTCCGACTTGTATACCACCAGAATAATCCAATTCATTTGCATGGATCTTTGGTTGTATTCCCAATTTATTTCCCGCATCTAAAATACGATCTGTTTCATCGACAGTAAAAAAACCACGATCACAAAAAACATCATTGTAATCTGCTAAATTTTTATCAGCTATTTCTGGCAACAACCGATTTACTAAAAGATCGATATAAGCGCTTCTGTTTTCTTTGAATTCAGTTGGCATTGCGTGAGCACCTAAAAAAGTTGCTTTGATTGTTAACGGTGATGCTTTCTTTAAACGTTTTATTACCTGCAACATTTTTAATTCTGCATCATACGATAATCCATATCCACTTTTTATTTCGATCGCTCCAGTTCCAGTACGCATTACATCATCTAATCGCATTAAAGCTTGATCGAATAATTCATCTTCGGAAGTTTCTTGTAATTTTTTCGCTGAATTTAAAATTCCACCACCGCGTTTAGCAATTTCCTCATACGTTAATCCGTGAATACGATCAACGAATTCGCGCTCTCGAGAACCTGCATAAACGATATGAGTATGCGAGTCGCACCACGATGGCAATACATAGCAACCAGTAGCGTCAATTACATCGGTAACCATGCCGTGATAAACTTCATCCATGTGGCCATAAGAATGAATATGATCGCCTTCAATTAAGATCCAACCATTTTCTAAAACTGGCAAACTATTCATCGACTGACCTTTTACCACTCCACTTCTACCATACTGAACAATTCCTTTCGCGTTAATTATTAAAATGCAATTCATGTTAGCGTTTTTTAATTTTTATTTTTTTCATCATCATCGAATAACCAGAAATAAAATACAAAATTCCGATTCCGATATACACCATTGGCAAGAACTTTTTAAATTCTTCAAACTTTTCAAAAGCAATAAAGAATATAATAATGGCTTCAACCCAATAAATAACGCCAGATAATTTAGGATTATTTTTCTCCATCCCCTGTTGAAAGAAAGCCAATGTCAACATTATCAAACCCATTATTAAGTAAAACAATGTAGAGCTATAGCCCGATTCGAAGTCTTCTAAACCATGTAAAATTACCAATACACCTGCTAGAAAATGCATTATTTTTTGCAATCGTTCATTCATAATAATCTGAATAAAAATTTTCTTGTAATTCTAATATTCGACTCAAATTTAGTAATGTTCAAAGTTCAACATCTTAATGGGGAATCCGAACAATTTTTGAAATTATTTACTAAAATAAAATAACATTCAATGTTAATAACCTTAAGAGAATATTTGGATCGAGATAGATCAAAATTCTACTTTTAACAGATGGAATATTTGGAACTAAAACTGGCAATATCCCCTCGTGAACCTTATGCTGAGATCTTGACTTACCACCTTTCAGAGATTGGTTTTGACATGTTTGAAGATACATTAGATGGTTTGAAGGCCTACATCTTAGAGCAAAACTATGATGAAAACAACCTGTTGCAACTACTAAAAGAGCAATCTAATTCCAGTTATACCGTTCAGCATGAGGTAACTCACATACCATGGAAAAACTGGAATGAGGAATGGGAATCGAACTTTCAACCTGAATTGATTGCTGAGAAGATCTATGTGAGAGCAGAATTTCATCCCAGTAATCCTGATTATAATCATGAACTTGTTATTCAGCCGAGAATGGCATTTGGAACTGGTCATCATCCCACCACAGCACAAGTTATGGAATTGATGTTGTCAATAGATTTCAAAAACAAATCAGTACTTGATATGGGTAGTGGCACAGGAATTTTGGCTTTGTTAGCACTTCAACTTGGTGCGAAATCAGCCTTAGCAGTAGATAATGATGACAATGCTGTAGATAATTCACGTGAAAATGCAATTCGTAATAACTTACCCCAAATGGAAGCTTTAGTTGGAGAATCTTCAACTATTGCAGATAGAAAATTTGAAATAATTCTAGCTAATATTAATAGAAATATTATTCTAAATGATTTGCCGTTTTATGCTGAGATGCTTTTTGGTAATGGTGTTCTAGTTACTAGTGGTTATTACGAACAGGATTTAAAAATCATTCGAGATAAAGCCAGTTCATTAGGATTAAATTATGTGAAACATATTGTAAAAAATAATTGGTGCTGCGCAGAATTTATTAAACAATAGGACTTTTATTTAGATTAAAAAAAATCATTATGAAACGCATATTATTTCTACTATTTTTTATAAGCATCTCTAACTGTTTATTAGCACAAGGGCCAAAAAGTTTTAGCAACGATCCTACAACTTTCGTTAAAGAGATAGGAACATTTTTAGAAGCAACGAACAAGAAGGATGCGGAAAAGCTAATGGATCTTTTTGAACCCATGTGGACGCAAGGAAAATTTTCTGCAGAGCAACAAGCTATTATTGCCCAAACAGCGAATAATATGTTGAAGAAACGTTTAAAAGCATTTCCTGATTTCAGTAATTATTTGGATGCATTAATGGGATTCAGTAAATCTGGACGTGATATTGAGACCTTTAAAATTTGGAATAATAGTTTAGATAAAATGCTTGGTGCAACAGCACGACGATATAGTGATTACCTTGAAATTTGTTCTGGACTTTTTGTATCGAATACCTTGTATCAATCCTCTTCAACACAATGGATTGCTGGTACTGGAAATTATACTTTTGAATTTGATACGATACCACGTATTGTTTTTCCTTCCATGAATTTAACGTGTCTTGCAAAAAATGATAGCAGTGTAATTTACGGCATTAAAGGATATTATGATCCACTCAAGAAAATATTTGTTGGTAATGGCGGAAAAGTTTACTGGACAAGAGCAGGATTAGAACAAACTGCAACGTATGCAGAATTAAAAAATTCCTTAATCGATGTAACAGGTTCCGACTGGACAGCTGATTCTGCAGTACTTTATAACAAGAAATATTTTAAGGATGCACTCATCGGAAAAGTGACAGAGAAGCTACTAGCTAATGTAACAATTGACAATGCAAGTTACCCTCGATTTGACTCTTATAATTTAGGATTAGGAATTAAAGAACTTATTAAAGATGCTGATTATATTGGAGGATTTTCATTGCATGGAGCGAAGATGATTGGTTCGGGAACGAAGGATGAAAAAGCAACTTTAATCTTTAAAAGAAATGGCAAACCATTTTTAATTGCGCGTGCTAGAAGTTTTGTTGTTCGTCCAGAAAGAATAAGTTCTGATAATGCATCGGTAACAATTTATTGGGATAAAGATTCTATTTATCATCCTTCCTTGCAATTAAAATATATAAATAAAGATCGTGTTTTAAGTTTAATACGTGATCCACAATCTGGAGTATCGATGCCATTTTATAATTCATTTCATCAAATGGATATGTATGTTGATGCTATCTATTGGAAAATTGATGATCCAATTATGGAATTAAAAATGCTTTCTGGAGCAGGAGAAAGTAAAATGGTTTTGGAATCTTCAAAATTATATACTGATGAACGTTTTCAAAAAATTCAAGGATTAGCGGATGTTAGTCCACTGTTTACGCTAAAACAATATGCAGAAAAAAATAGTCGTAATATTTATTCTCCTGATTTAGCAAAAGCTTTACGTACAAGTGAACAGCAGGCAAGAGCACTCTTAATTTTTCTAGCTAATAAAGGATTTGTGGCTTACGATTTTGAAGATGACAAAGCAACAATATCTGATAAATTATATTATTATTTATCAGCAAGAAGTAATAAAACCGATTATGATAAAATTGAAATTGAATCCATCATTTCTGCAAAGTCGAATGGAAAAATATCTTTACTGAATTTTGATTTAGACTTACAAGGTGTATCTAGAATAATTTTAAGTGATTCGCAACAGGTATATGTTGTACCTACTGAACAACAATTAAAACTTGAAAAAAATCGCGACTTCGAATTTTCTGGTCGTGTTCATGCTGGAAGAAGTGATTTTTATGGTAAGAAATTCAAGTTCAAATATGACGATTTTAAAATTGATTTAATAAATGTTGATTCCATACGATTGAAGGTTGTTTCGGAAACAGAATTTGATGAGAATGGAAATCCAAAGCTAATACCATTGAAGAGCACACTGCAAAATGTTTCCGGTACTCTTTCTATTGATTCCGCTACTAATAAATCTAGCAGAAAAAACTATCCAGGATATCCAACCTTTACCAGCGAAAAAGAATCGTATGTTTATTATGATCATCCATCTATTTATAATGGTGTTTATGCTCGTGATAAATTCTATTTTAAGATGGAACCCTTTACAATCGATTCACTTGACAATTTTGCTGCTGGAGGATTACAATTTGCTGGAGAATTTGAATCTGCAGGAATATTTCCAACCATCAAAGAAGTTGCTCGTATTCGTCCAGATTACTCGTTTGGTTTTGAAAGAAATAGTCCAGCAGAAGGTTATACAATGTATGGAGGAAAAGGAAAATTCACCAATCACATCGATTTAAGTTATCAAGGATTAGTTGGAAACGGTACGATAGAGTATTTAAGCTCTACTTCTGATTCGAGGTCTATTAAATTTTTTCCAGATTCAACAAATGCTGATAGTGCAAATTTCGCATTGAGAAAAGAAACTGTTGCTGCTGTTGGATTTCCACAAGCAGAAGGACAATTGGTTTATATTAACTGGCGACCTAAAAAAGATAAGATGTACGTTTATAAATTAAAAGACAACCTTTCGATTTATGATAAGCAAGTTCACCTTGATGGAAATTTAGTTTTAGCTACGAAAGGATTAGGAGGAAATGGAAATGCTTTATTTAGCGAGTCTGAGTTGTATTCTGATAATTTCTATTTCAAACAAGAAGCGTATGGTGCAGATACATCTGATTTCAAATTAAAATCAGATGATGAGAAAGTGTTAGCAATACAAACTAAAAATGTAAAATCCAGAATTGATTTAGTGAAACGGTTTGGTGAATTCATATCGAATGGAAAAGGTTCTTATGTAAGTTTCCCGTTGAATCAATACATCTGTTTTATTGCACAATTTAAATGGTTTATTGATAAACAAGAAGTTGAATTTGGTGAGGATTATAAAGACAATACGAAATTAAATATTGAAGGTTCTGATTTTGTTTCTGTTAATCCGATGCAAGATTCTCTTCGATGGAATGCAGGATTAGCACGATATAGTTTAATTGATTATTTGATAAAAGCTAGAAAAGTAAAAGAGATTCTTGTTGCTGATGCATCTGTACAACCTAAAGATACGGCCACTATTGTGATTGAACGAAATGCTAACATGCGACCATTAATTGATGCAAACATAGTTGCGAATACAACAACTAAATTTCACACTATCACCAATGCAACAGTAAAAATTTTAGGACGAAAAAATTATACTGCATCAGGTTCGTATGCTTATTTTGATCAAGCAAAGGTGAAGCATCTTATTACTCTTGATCGAATTGCGATTGATACTTCTTTACAAACATTCGCGAATGGCTCCATTCCTGACAGCAGTATTTTTATGCTGAATACAAATATTCAATACAAAGGAAAAGTAAATATTACTGCTGCAAATCCACTACTTAATTTCGACGGTTTCGCAAAAGTAAATCATAGTTGTGAGAATAAATTAAAAGCTAGTTGGTTCAGCTTCCGTTCTGATATTGATCCTAAAGGGGTGAATATTCCTATCGAAGAATTACGCAATGAGAATATGGAAAAACTTTCTGTTGCTATTTCCATTGCTGCTGATAGTACAGGTTTTTATTCTTCTTTTTTATCTCCAAAACAAAGATCGGCTGATATCGATTTAATTAGTGCTAAAGGATTTTTATCTTATGATGAAAAAAATCGTCAATATAAAGTTGCTTCGAAAGAGAAATTGGCAAGTCCGGATGAGCCCGGAAATTTAATTGCTTTAAATGATGCCAATTGCACTGTTTACGGAGAAGGTAAAATAAATCTTGGAACAAATTTCGGACAGTTTACAACCACAGTAGTTGGAAATGTTATCAATAACACGAATAACGATTCTACAGTATTTGATTTTATGATGGGACTTGATTTTATGTTCAATGATGATGCACTTAAATCGATGATTGAGTTAATCCAAACCAATTCTACTTTAACACCAACAGTTGATACAAGGACTACTTGGACGCGAGGAATGAAAGAACTTATTGGAACAGAACGTGCCGACAAGTTAATTGCGGAATTCAATTTATATGGAGCGCCAAAAAAAATCCCTCAAGAATTGCATCAGACTATTTTTCTTACTGATTTAAAAATGATCTGGAACAAAGAAAGCCAATCGTATAAGTCGCAAGGACAAATTGGTGTTGGATTTATCAACAAAACAACGATTAGCAGGTTGATGAAAGGATCGATGGAAATACAGCGCAAGAAAGGCGGCGATATTTTAAATCTTTATATCGAGTCGGATAATGCAACATGGTGGTATTTCAATTATTCACGTGGTATTATGCAAGCGATATCTTCGGATTCACAATTTAATGATGCAATCCAGAAGATGAAGCCTGACAAACGTGTTGCAGATACAAAGGGTGATAAATCTCCTTACGAATTCATGATGAGCACAGATCGCAAAAAGGCTGAATTTGTTAAAAGATTTAGTGGGAACTAATAATTTTCATGATGAAACCTGCTAGAATTGGTTAGGAGAAAATTACAAGAAAATTAATTATGAAGATAAATTACTCCTCATTCTTAATGATTTGATGAATTACAATAATGGAATTACATATTTGAGGTTAAAATTGATTTTCGTTATTACTTTTGGCAACTCATGATCAATTTTCAAAATATCAGCTTATTGCTGTTAGCCTATATTATTGGTTCGATACCATCAGCGGTATGGATCGGCAAATTGATGTTTGGCGTTGATGTAAGAGATTTCGGTAGTGGAAATGCAGGTGCTACGAATACTTTTAGGGTATTAGGTCCTAAGGCAGGAATTCCTGTATTTTTAATTGATACGTTAAAAGGGTTTTTAGCAGTTAAATTGGTGCTTATTACTGGTAAATATTTACCAAATACACAGCAATATGTAAATTTTGAACTTACCTTAAGTATTGCAGCATTATTAGGACATATCTTTCCTGTTTTAGCCGGATTTAGAGGAGGAAAAGGAGTTGCCACCTTATTAGGTATTTTAGCTGCCGTACATCCGCAAGCTGCTGCTGTATGTAGTCTTGTATTTTTTATTTCATTATACCTAACTGGATATGTGTCTCTAAGTTCAATGCTTTCGGGTTTTGCATTTCCTGTTGTGATCATGTTTATTTATCATGAGAATGTTCCCGGAATGAACATTTTTGCAATGTTTGTTTGTATTTTGGTACTAATGACACATCAAAAAAATATTGAAAGACTTTTACGTGGCGAAGAAAGTAAAGTAAATTTTTTGAGAAAGCATAAGAAAAAATAACCTAATTTTTAATATATTTTACTTAATGAGTGTGCATGCTAGCGATTCAAAATTTTTGAAATTGGATCTCTACTTTATATTAATTGCCATATTCAATTTTATTTTAATTTTAGTGTAACTACGTAGTTTTATTTTCGTAGAAATACGATTAACTTAATTTCAACGAACAATTTTATAATGTAAGAAATTACATTTTTTGTCATTTTCAGAAGACTTATTTGCTTGGATTTTGTAACAGCATTTAAATACAACCGTATATAAGCCACGTTCAAAAAACTAAAAGAACAATGAGAAATAAATTTTTGTCGATTTCAATTGTAATGATTTTATTACTTCTGAATTCATCTTTCATAGCGAAAGGAGAATCTGTGAACCAAAGAGCTAAACAAGCAGAAAAGTTCTTTCTAGCAAAGCAATATGATAAAGCTGCACCATTGTTTGCACAGTTGGTAAGTAGTAATCCTAAGAGTTACAAATACAATTATTATTATGGTATCTGTTTAACGATTATTGCGAAAGATAAATCGCAAGCACTTCCTTATTTAGATATTGCTATGCAAAACCCTAAAACACCTGAAGAAATATATTATTATATGGGTCGTGCGTTGCATTTGAATTATCGATTTGAAGAATCACTTCGTTCATTTACTGAATTCAATAAAATTGTTGGAGCTAGAAATGCTGGAAGATGGTCGACACCTCAGTTAATGGAAATGTGTAATAACGCTAAAAAAATTCTTGACACAACGAAAAATGAATCGATCATTGAACGTACAGAAAGTATGGCAAATGATTTCTATAACAAATATACTTTCGCTTCTGGAAATGGCAAATTATTAAGTATGCCTGATGAAATTATTCAAACATCAAAAAGCGAAAAGGATGAACGTCCAATGATATTTCTTAGTGCAAATGGCAGAGTGATGTATTATTCAGCAATGAATGCAGAAACTAGTAGTCGTGATATTTTTAGAGTGGAAAAAGATCTAGAGAATAATTGGACAGTACCAACTAATGTTGGAGTTACTATCAATTCTTCACAAGATGAAATATTTCCCACTTGCAATACTGATGGACGAATATTGTATTTCAGTTCAAGAGGACATAATAGCACTGGTGGATTTGATATTTTTAAAGCCTATTATAATTCAGTTTCTAAAACGTGGAGCAATCCAGTAAATATTGGTTCACCCTATAATTCTCCTGACGATGATTTTTGTTTTGTATCGTCGGTTGAAGATAAATGGGCTTATTTTACTAGCCAACGAGAAACGGGTCCTGGTATGTTTACTGTTTATAAAGTGCCATATAAAAACACTGAAGATTTACCAATCGCACTGAATGGAAAATTTAATTGTATCGGACAACCAGATTTAAAAGAAATAAAACTTACTATTACTAGAGATGGTGATCAAAATGTTGTAGCAGATTTATTGACAAATAAAACTTCTGGAGGATATTCTGTTGAATTGCCTGGACCAGGAACTTATAAATTCACAGTTACTGCTGAAGGCTTTCAACAACATTCGTTAGATGTTAGTTTCCTTGAATTTAGTGATAATATAATGGTACAAGATATTTTCTTAAGTCGTAATGAAAGTGGTAAAGAAGATTTGGCAATTACCAATCGAAAATTAACGGATGCAGAAGCTATCGATGCTTCATTAACTGCTAATGTTGATGAAAATGGTAATGCATCATCTGGAATTACTTCTGCTGATTTAAAAAATGGTAATGCGAAAAATGCTGTTAATGGAATGAGCATTGTGAATGATAAGGCGATCATTAATGGGATTTCTGATGAAGTTCAATTTAAAGTTCAAATTGGTGCATTCAGCAAACATCAACGCGAAGTGATTCAAAAAAGATTAGAAAAGAAAGCCGACAAATCAATGTTGACTCATTATGATGATTTAACATGGCTTAGATTTTATATGGGAGGTGAATCAAAATATGCATCAGCAAAAAATTTAAAATATACGCTCGTTCAAGCAGGATTTTCCGATGCCTTTATAGTTGCTTTTAGAGGAGAAAAACCTATTAAATTGACAGATGCTATAAACAAAACAGGTAGCAAGTAAGAATACTTCTTCCCTAAATGCTGAAACGGTTCGTGAATAACGAACCGTTTCCTTTTTATAATTTATTCAGTTAAAAATTTAATACACTGAATACCAACTATAAGCTATATTTATTAGTTGATCAAAAGGGAAAGCCTTACCTTCGTGGCAAAGCTTAAGAGATGATATATTTAACCCATAAGCCTTTCGAACAGGAAGATTTACTTTTAGAAGTAGTAGAGAAAAAAGAAAATCACATTGTATTGTATAATGATGACGTAAATACTTTTGACTGGGTGATTGATTCACTAGTTGATATTTGCCGACACGACCATATACAAGCAGAACAGTGCTCATATATTGTACACCATGCGGGGAAATGTAGTGTTAAGAATGGTTTTTTTGAAGAATTACGTCCGATGTGTGAAGCTTTACAATTAAGAGGTTTAAGTGCAACTATCGAATAATTTATCCTTAATTTATGAAAAAATATTTTTTCTTGCTACCATTAGTAGCACTATTGTTACTTGCACCAGCTTGTAGTAAAGTTCCACTAACCAATCGAAAGCAAGTAAATCTGGTAAATGAAAGTGAATTGGTAGGATTAAGTCTTACGCAATACAAAGATTTTCTTGCAAAAAACCCAGCAGCACCAGCTTCTGATCCTGATGCTCAGTTGGTAAAAAAAGTAGGACAAAAAATTCAGTCAGCGGTAATACAATATTTAAATCAAAACAAATTAGGTAGTCGTGTTGCAGGATATAAATGGGAGTTTAATCTTGTTAAAGATCCAACAGTGAATGCTTGGTGTATGCCTGGTGGAAAAGTAGTTGTTTATAGTGGATTACTTGCTGTAACACAAAATGAAACGTCGTTAGCTATTGTAATGGGACATGAAATTGCTCATGCTGTAGCACGTCATGGTAATGAGCGAATGAGCCAAGAGATGATTGCTCAAATGGGTGGTGTTGCATTGAACGTTGCCTTGCAAACAAAATCAGCAGAAACACAAGCAATTTTTAACCAAGCTTATGGTGTTGGTGCAAACGTTGGCGTACTTTTACCTTACTCAAGAATTCACGAGTCGGAAGCTGATAAATTAGGGCTTATATTCGCAGCTATTGCTGGATATGATCCTCGAGAAGCACCAAAATTCTGGCAACGAATGTCGAAAGTGGGTGGACAAAAACCACCTGAGATTTTAAGTACACATCCAAGTGATCAAACAAGGATCAATGATTTGAATAAATTTATGCCTGAAGCATTGAAGTATTACAAGCCATCAAAGAGTAATTAATTCTATTATCAGTCAAATTTCTCCTCCTAAAAAAATCTAAATGTCGATTTTCTTTATTGCAGTTTTAATATTTTTTGGGATCGCATTAATTGTTCTTGAAATATTAATAGTTCCAGGTTTAATAGTTGGAATTGTTGGTGGAATATTCATGTGTATGGGACTTGTATGGACTTGGCAAGTTTTTGGACCGACAGTGACAGTTGCTGTTGGAGTTTTTGCAATTCTATTACTTGCTGTTTCATTGTACCTTGCTCTCAAGACTGGCTTTTGGAAACGATTTAGTTTGAAAGAAACAAATAAAGGTCGTGTTAACGAAATTGAATCGGGAGCTGTTTTACCGGGAGATACTGGTTATGCGATATCAAGCTTACGGCCAATGGGAAGTGTGAAAATTAACGGGATAAAATTTGAAGCAAGTTCAGAAGGTGAACTTATTCCACCCAATTATCCTGTAGAAGTTATTCGCATTGAGCCAGGAAAACTCATCGTTAAGCCTAAAAAAGATTAAACATCAGTTTGATTCAAAAATATTGCTGATTCAATTTTTGAAATTATCTTCACCAAACTAATACCTACAAACATGCAATTACCAGTTTTATTCCTGATCATCTTCGGGGCGATAATATTCATTTTTTTCTTCTTGTATTTCATACCAGTTAACCTATGGATAACAGCAGTATTTTCTAATGTAAAAATTAGTATCATGAATTTAGTATTGATGCGACTAAGGAAAGTTCCTCCATCCATCGTGGTTAACGCAATGATAACTGGAACGAAGGCAGGATTAATTCTTACTACCAACGAAGTAGAAACGCATTATCTCGCAGGAGGAAACGTGAACAACGTTATTAAAGCACTTATATCTGCTGATAAAGCAAATATTCCATTAACATTTAAAACAGCTACTGCAATTGATTTAGCAGGAAGAGATGTTCGTGATGCGGTTCAACTTTCTGTTAACCCACGTGTAATTGATACGCCGCCGGTATCTGCAGTAGCTAAAAACGGAATTCAGCTTGTTGTTAGAGCGCGCGTGACTGTTAGAGCAAACATCAACCAATTAGTTGGAGGAGCAGGAGAAGAAACGATTTTGGCGCGTGTTGGAGAAGGAATTGTAACTACGATTGGATCAGCTCACGATCATAAATCGGTATTAGAAAATCCAGATCAGATTTCGAAAACAGTTTTGAATAAAGGATTAGATGCAGGAACAGCTTTTGAGATTCTTTCCATCGATATTGCAGATATTGACGTTGGAGAAAACATCGGAGCAAAATTGCAAACTGAGCAAGCTTCTGCTGATTTGAAAGTAGCACAAGCGAAGGCTGAAGAAAGAAGAGCAATGGCGGTTGCTTATGAGCAAGAAATGAAAGCAAAAGCGCAAGAAGCAAGGTCAAAAGTTATTGAGGCGGAGGCACAGATTCCATTGGCAATGGCAGAAGCATTTAGATCTGGAAATATGGGTATTATGGATTATTACAAGATGCAAAATGTTCAGGCTGATACCAGTATGCGAGAATCAATTGCTAAACCTGGATCTGCACCTGGAGCTAACGAAAAGAAATAAAGTAAAATTTTGGATTAAGATAAAAAATCCTACTTTTGCAGCCCGTAATAATGGTTTCGTAGCTCAACTGAATAGAGCACCTGACTACGGATCAGGAGGTTGGGGGTTTGAACCCCTCCGAGACCACATAATTTTAAAATCCCGCTGATTTTCAGTGGGATTTTTTTTTGAACCTCTCCCCTATTTCTCACAAGAAAGAAGATTACTTTTTCTTCAATTGGAAATTCGTAATTCGTAATTTTTAATTTATTTCAACCTATTTTTGCACCTCGAAATTCCATTAAAATTTTATGACTACCGAACGCGTTAAACTCTTGATAATTGGATCTGGTCCTGCTGGATATACTGCTGCTATTTATGCCGCTCGTGCAGATTTAAAACCCCTACTCTATCAAGGCTTGCAACCTGGTGGACAGTTAACCATCACTACAGAAGTTGAAAATTATCCTGGTTATCCTGAAGGAATTCAAGGTCCCGAGATGATGATTGATTTTGAGAAGCAAGCTAAGCGTTTTGGAACAGATATCCGTTTTGGATATGCTACTTCCGTAGATTTTAATTCTTCTCCTAAAAAAGTGATCATCGATGAAAATCATACCATCGAAGCTGATGCTGTTATCATCGCTACAGGAGCAAGTGCTAAATGGCTTGGATTAGAATCTGAAAAAAGACTCAATGGCTTTGGTGTTAGTGCTTGTGCTGTTTGTGATGGGTTTTTCTTTCGCGGACAAGAAGTAGCGATAGTAGGTGGTGGTGATACTGCTGCGGAGGAAGCATCCTATCTCGCAAAGCTTTGTAAAAAAGTTTATCTGTTAGTAAGGAGAGAAGAAATGCGTGCTTCGAAAACGATGATTCACCGAGTAGAACATGCTGAAAATATTGAGATTCTTTATAACCATGAAACAGTTGAAGTAATGGGCGATAAAACTGTTGAAGGTGTTAAAGTTTTAAACCGACTAACCAAGGAAGAACGTGTGCTTGATGTTACTGGATTTTTTGTTGCGATAGGACATGAACCAAATACTAAATTTTTTAATGGTCAGCTAAAGCTTGATGAAAACGGATATATCATTGCTAAACCAGGAAGTACGTATACATCTATTGAAGGTGTTTTTGCAGCGGGTGATGTGCAAGATCATATCTATCGTCAGGCGGTTACTGCGGCGGGTTCTGGATGTATGGCTGCATTAGATGCGGAGAGATGGTTAGCTGCGAAAGGAATACATTGATTTGAAAATGTTGAAATTTGAAAATTTGAAGATGTGAAAATTCGGTGATGGTATTTACAAATTTGATGGTAGTAACTGGGGAAATTTCAATACCACTAATTCTGGGCTATTATCAAATAATACTACCAAAATTAAATTTGACTCTCAAAATTCTGCCTATATTATTTCAAATGTAGTCCAAAAAAAAACCGGCAATAATTGGATAACAATTGATCCTGTTCAGGTCTCAGCATTATTCATTGACATAGATGATAATGTTTTTTTTGAAAATAAATTTTATGATGGCAACCAAGTTAATATTTTATTTAACAACTTAATCGCAACTCTTGATATCCGTTTAGACTCACTTGGAAATTATATTTACTCCTCTTATAATACTGTAGATATTTTCCCATCTGGTAATCAACATCAACACTACTCATCATTTTTGGGTCGTATAGTTTACGATGGTCTTAACAATGGAATTCCTGATAGTCTTGACATTGGAATGTTCAATCAAAAAGTAATATCTTATCCTGATAGTGAAGTGGCGTTTACAAATAGTTATGGAAATTATTCGTTTGGAAAAGTACCAGGCAATTACAGTGTTGAATTTTTACCGCAAACTGATTGGTTGAGAACATCTGATTCCGCTAGTTATTCTCTAACACTTAATAATCTTGATTTAACAGGTTATGATTTCCAAACATACCCAATTAATCCAAATGACTCCATATCATTCCATGTTACAATTGGAATTCCTCGATGTTATCAAGATGTCCCATTGTGGATTCATTATACAAATGTCGGCTCCACAATACTTAATGGTCAATTGAAAATAAAAACAGATAGTCTTTTATATTATTTTTTATCATTTCCTAATCCAGATCAGATAGTTGCCGATACACTGATATGGAACATAATAAATCTGTATCCAGGTCAGCAGAAACAAATCAATCTTTACGATTCAATTTCAGGAGTGGCTATTTTCGGAGACAGTTTAAATATTAATGCATTTGCAGAAGTAAACAACATTTCATTTCCTGCTGTCAAAAATAAATACGAGATTTTCTGCTCTTATGATCCCAACGATAAAACTGTTTCACCTGAAGGAACCGGAATAGATCATTTAACGCATTTCAATACAGCATTGGATTACACAATTCGTTTTCAGAATTGCGGAAATGATACAGCATTTAATATAAATATTGTTGATACGTTAGATTCAAATCTTGATCTCAGCACTTTTGAATTTATTGCAGCAAGTAATCCTGTTTATACAACATTAAGTCCGCAGGGAATAGTTAAATTCAGATTTGATTCTATTCAATTACCTTGCCTTTCAACAAATACATTGATGAGTGAAGGCTTTGTACGTTATAAAATTTCTCCGAAAAATAATTTACCTGATCCAACAGTCATTAAAAACTTCGCAGGAATTTATTTTGATCGTAACCCTCCTATTTTCACAAATCAAACTTTTAATACGCTGACAAATAATTTTTCTACTTCTATCAATTCAATTAACGCTCCATCTGATAAAGTCGTAACGATTTAGCCAAATCCTGCTACAGAAAACGTTATTATTTCTCCTTCTCTTTACGAGCAATATCAGCTTACAATTTTTGATGCAAACGGCAATCAGAAAATTTCATCTCATTATTCAGGCGCACAATCCACTCCTGTAAATAATCTCAATGCAGGAATTTATTTTTATCAACTTATTTTTGAAAAAGGAAAAAGAGCGGTAGGTAAAATTATTATTTCGAAATAAATTATTTCTTTTTATATCCAATTCTTTCTCTATCATCCCATTTCCGCTGACTTGCTTTCTCATCAATAAGGTTTTCCATGGTATCATAAATTTGATTTAATTGAACATCATGTTCACCTAAATGTTGTTTTATCTCAATTAATTGTTCTTTAACGTCGTTTTGCATGACCAGAATTTTCCGCAGTTCGACGAAAGCCCGCATGATTGCAATGTTCATGGCAATTGCTTTATCACTACTGAGTATGCCACTTAACATCGCAACGCCATGTTCAGTGAAAGCAAAAGGCATATATCTATTTCCACCACGGTTTGAGGTCGCAAATTGCGACCTCAAAGAATTTTCAGCATTATCATTAGATTCTATATGAAACTGTATATTGCTTAATTCAATTTTTGTAAGCTGAAACATAAAATCATTTGGGAATCTCTCTTTATTTCTTTTGACAGCCTCATTAATCCGCTTGGTGTCGGTTTCATAAATTTTTGCAATGTCGAAATCTAAGATAACTCGCTCTGATCTGATTTCGTAAATCCTATTCTGTATACTTTGTATTACTTGCATAATGTATTTGATTAAAAATGATTAAGTGAAAAATGATATGCGAATATAAAAAAAATATTAATGAAAATCTTTCAATAAATGTAGCTTTAAGCGTATCCCATCATCTTATACATCAACATACCCACCCACTCGTGAATGAGGCTATCCCATGAGGCGAGATTATCACCATCTGGTTGAATAATTTTATCGAGGGTATACATGCGAACACCAGAGCGAACATCCACAGGGAAAACATCAGGATTTAAACCCGCCTTTTTAAAACACGCCAATGATCTTCGCATGTGTGTTGCAGAAGTGATTAATAAATATCGAGAACCATAATTTCCTGCTTTCAAAATAGGAACAGTCATGATTGCATTTTCGTAGGTATTACGCGAATTATTTTCAAGAATAATATCTTCTGGCTTTACACCACTCTTCAATAAAACTTTCGCTATTAATCCTGATTCTTTCCAATCTTGAAAATTCACAAAGCCTGAACCTCCAGTTAAAAGTATTTTACGGATATGCCCGTCGTGGTAAAGTTCGAGGGCTTGCAATAAACGATCTACACTACTGCTATAAACTACGCGTCCTGCATTAGTATCGTAATAGCGCATGCTCCCTCCCATTACAATACCAACATCGTAAGGAGTATTAATTGTTTTCGCATTATATGCAGGAACCTCCCAAACACGTAAAAATTTAGTTACAATCCACGGATTAGTAAAAATCAAGAGTAGTAATAAAGAACTTCTCAAAAAACGCATTTTCAATTTTGGATTTTTTAGAATTAATCCAGCGATTAAACAAAATAGAATCCAAAATAATGGTGTAACGAAGAAATCTAAAATTTTTGAGAGAAGGAAGAACATTTTTTGATTTGAAGATTTTGTAATTTGAAAATTTGAAAGTGCCCCCACCCAATAATGGTAATAAGTAATCTAATGGATTTAGAATTTAATATTATCGTTTAATGGTATTAGAATTTAGATTTTACCTAAATTTAGCATATATGAATTTACTTAGCAATTGAATGCGAATATACAAATTAGCACAAGTACCATGCATTTTGATTGAAAATTAGATGGGATTATCATAAAAGTCTTCGATAATCGATTTATCAAAGTACTTTTGCAAGATGAATCTTCCTCAAACAAAAGATACAATTTGTGCATTAGCAACTGCTGCAGGAATGGGTGCTTTAGCAGTTATTCGAATTTCAGGAATTGACGCTTTTACTATTGGAAATAAGATTTTCAAAACTAAGTCAGGCAAGGAAAAAGATTTCAATAAAGAGAAAACGTATACGCTGCATTATGGAATGATCATCGATCACGATAAAATTGTAGATGAAGTTTTAGTAAGTGTTTTTAGAAACCCGAATTCATATACTGGTGAAGATACATTAGAGATTTCTTGTCATGGTTCAGTTTTTATACAACAAGAAATTTTGCAAGTATTACAAAAAAATGGAGCGCGCTTAGCTGAACCTGGCGAGTATACTTTACGAGCATTTTTAAATGGCAAACTAGATTTAGCACAA
>JBBRAW010000057.1:0-19919 GCA_038206385.1 Bacteroidia bacterium
TTCTATCGGTATTGATTTTGCGCCCTGGATTGAAAAAGGATTATTAAAGATTGTGGCTCTTAGACCTTCCTTTCTTGGTTTGGAGTTGCATTTACTGAATGTTTATAAGCTGGTAGATAGCTTTAAGCCAAAGGCTGTGGTGGTTGATCCCCTCACAAGTCTTGTTGGAGAGGGCGAGCATCGTGAAGTTTCATCAATGATTACCCGCATGATTGATCTCTTTAAATCCAGGAGCATCACTACGTTTTTTACAAGTCTTGTTTCTGCAACCTTTCAAAGTAACACGAGTGGCGAAATAGGTGTTTCATCTTTGATTGACACATGGATTATTGTGAGAATGGTAGAAGATGAAGAGAGCAGAAAACGCACCCGTGAAGTATTCATTGTTAAGTCTCGTGGCAGTAACCATAGTAGCGATGTCCACAAATTTATTTTGAGTGATAGTGGCATTAGTGTTACACCTTATGCTGAATCTAAGTTTAGCGGCAATGAGAAAAAGGATGTTGATAAAAATGTTGCTGAGAAAAAAAGAATCAATAGTAAGCTATGAAAACAATACAACCTAAATTCATTGTAGGTATTGGTGGCTCAGCGGGAGCACTTAACGCATACAAGGCTCTGCTGGATGCAATGCCGCACGATACAGATATGGCCTTTGTTATTGTTTCTCACATGAACCCTACTGCCCATAGTCAGTTAGCTAAAATACTACAGAGGCACACGAAAATGTCTGTAACCGTGGCTGCTGAGGAAATGCCGATCCTTGCGAATCATGTTTACATAATTCCTCCGGATTCAGATCTTACTATGCATGATTTTAGCTTCAGAGTAATCTCACCTCGCATTAGCAGGAATAAACAAGTAGATATATTTTTTATTTCACTGGCAAATGAAATGGGCGAACGTGCGGTCGGGATTATACTATCTGGATATGATGGCGATGGTACAGTGGGCTGCAAGCATATCAAAGCCAACGGTGGAAAAACCTTTGCTCAGGACATGTCTGCGGAAGTTGACTTTATGCCACTCAGCGCTCAAGCAGCAGGCTGTGCTGATTTCGTTTTACCACTCAATAAAATTCCAGCAAAGCTAAAAAGCTTGGCTGCAGCACTTAAAATTTAGAAACATATTACAAAACGTGAAAGACATAATTGAAATTAGAAACAGAACAAATTAAAATTCAATTTTCACCTGCTATCATCATCGCGACAATCTAAAAAAAAACAGAAAACAATTTTGATCACAAAGTTTCGGGAGAATTACTCTAAGTTTCTCCATTATCTCTGTGTTCAAAAAAAGCAAAAAAAAAATAACTAAATTGAGAAATCAACACTACATTTAAAATATTATTTGCTACCTGCCAGTTTGCTTTCGTTTAGAAATAATGCTGAGATAGATTTTTTTGCGAGATTAAAAGTTATCCGGCTCGACATAACACCACGCATATTTGCTTCGCAAACAAACCCATCATCACCGAATGATTTTAATGAATAATCAACAGTTGATTTGTCATTAAAGATAAGTCTCACTTTACAGGTAACATTTTTATTGCCAACTGGTTTTGAAGAAGCGTCAAGAAGAAAAGCCTGAAACCCATCTAATGAATTTTTCATCTCAATCTGAAATCCTTCTACCTGTTTAATTGCACCTCCGTGTGGTCCTAGCGTGGTTTTATTCAACTCCTGAGACATTGCCGAAGAGGCAATTGACAGGAAAAATACTGCAAGAAATAATTTTGATTTCATTTTATGTATTTTGATTTAAAATGTTATTGAAATTAATTTACAAAAGTACGAACATTTTAAGAGTACTCCTCAATACTCTTACATTTACTCATGTTCATAGAATATCAAATAAAAAATCAAACGGCTTATATCCTTTTTCTGAGGTAGTAGGCTTAACCCAAAAGCCATGGCATATTTTTTTATTCAGCAACATTAGTAATTTCTTTTTCAATTAAAAAGCTACTGACAAATAAAGATCATGCAAAACGAAAAACAAAATCCTGAAAAAATTCCGGGTAATCCTCCACCAAATAAACCTGTGACTCCTGCACAGCCCGATAAAAATCCTGATCCTACAACACCACGTCCAGGTGTAAATGAACCAGAAAGAAATGATCCCACAAGAATTAAAGAGCCGCAAAAAACAGATCCCACACGCATCGATGAACCTCCATTGCCTACGCCTCCAACGCCATAATTAAAATTTAAATAAGCATTGAACGCAGCAATTAGGTTTATCTTTTTTTTTAATAAAGATGATAATTATTTAATGGAAAATATTTATTCGTTATTACGACGGTTAGTTCATTATAGAGATTATTTAAAAAAAAATTATTTGCAAACTTCTTCCTTGCTGTTGTGTAATTCTCGATCGCTTTGATTCGCATTTAAGTTCTACACTTTTTGTGTTTTGCTAATATGTACTTTAAAAAATTTAATTTCTACATCGGAAACCTCCGTTAATATATAATAAGTAGCTTTACAAATTACAGGTTACAGGCTGCTTGGCTTTTAATATTAATAATTTTCAATCACAAGATTGATTTGTTTAAGTAAAAAAAGCTAGTCAATGCAACCATTTTCTCTTTTTAAACATCTATTGATTATTCTCCTACACGTTGAAAAAAATCTACCTAACAATCCTACTTTGCGTAATTAGCGCAATACGTATTTATGCACAACAACCTTTTTGCGGTTCAGACCGTGCAAGATTAATTCAATTAAACAATGACCCTGACTTTAAACAAAGGGAAGATAACGTAAATCAAATTTTGTTTAAACAGGCTTTAAGAAATGAGGCTGGAGGAAGAAGTCCCATGTTAATAACACGCAACATTCCAGTAGTCGTTCATATTGTACACGAGAACGGACCAGAGAACATTTCTGATTCAGAAGTAATAGCAAGCATTAATCAATTAAATCTTCGGTTTCAAAATGCTACTCCTTATACAGATATTACAGGTAATAATGTTGGAATACAGTTTTGCCTTGCCTCTGTTGACCCATCGGGAAATCCCACTTCAGGGATTACACGGAATGTTTCTACTCAAACAGATTTATCACTTGCCACATCCAATGATTTTTTATTAAAGAATGTAAACCGTTGGGATCCTCTTCTCTATTTAAATATATGGGTAATAAAAGTAGTAATACTTAATGGTAATATTTATGGTGGGTATGCTAATTATCCAAGCTCTTTAGGACAGCCGAATGATGGAATAGTAATAAGATATAACATTTTAAATACTGAAGTAACTTCTCACGAAGCAGGACATTATCTTGGATTGTATCATACATTTAATGGTGGTTGTACCAATTTTAATTGTCTGCTAAATGGTGATTATGTTTGCGATACTCCACCTGATGCGTCAGACACTACCTATACTTGTCCTCAAAATTCCTGTTCAACCGAAATGAATGACACCAGTGTTACTAATCCCTTTACAAGTGATGTAAATGATTTGCCAAATTATATGGATTATACATCTTGTCCGTTATCATTTTCATTAGGGCAAAGCGACAGAATGAATGCTTCGCTTACACAAATAAGAACTTTATTATTGCAATCTAATGGTTGCGGACAAAATCCGGGAGGTTCTATTCCGATTGCTTCTTTCACAGCAATTCCTAATTGCGGAGGGCTAATATTAAACAACACAAGTATAAACTGCATAAGTGCGCAATGGGATTACGATGGTGACGGGATTGTAGATTATTATGGGAATTCATTTTACTTCAATCCTACCGTGACGGGTACTTATATTATTAAATTGTATGCACAAGGCATTGGTGGTATTGATACGTCAACACAAACTATTTTCGCACAACATTATCCTTATCAAAACTATCCTCTTGTGAATGGATATTTGGGGTTAGGCTATTCCGCTTCAGGTCAATTTACTGCATGTGCTGGAACAACGTTAACCTTTGAGGGGGAACCCGGAATGGCTCATTATTATTGGACAAATGGTGATACTACACAAAACAGTTCATTCACAGCTCCCACTACTCCATTCACTATTTCTCTTTCCACTATTGATTCGGCAGGGCTTATGTGGTCTGCCTGTTATCCTGTAACCGTAAATCCTGTACCTACTACAACTCCTGCTGTAATTAGCATTGCTCCCGATGATAGTGCCTTTTGTATCGGTTCTCTGATCAACCTATCAATTACATATAGCCCAATATGGCTTTCAAGTAACTTGTTTTATTATGGAGGCAATACACAAGGCTTTCATGACACCACTTATTCCACTACGCTTAATAATTTTAATGTTTTTTGGGTGAACCAAACGGATACCAATGGTTGTATTTCTAGATCAAATACTATTAATATTTTAGGTTCAGTTGTATCATTGCCTGCAAACATTAGCAATTTGGGAGGTTACCTTTTAGATTACACTGCTGGAAATCATCATGAATGGTATTTTAATGGAATGCCAATTCCAAATTCTGATAACGAATATTACACAATGACACAGAGTGGATGTTATCGTTCATTTTCATGGTGGGCTGATAAACTTTGCGGAACATTTTCTTTAGATTCAGTTTGTATTAATATGGTTGGGGTGAATGAAAATATTTTTGAGAATTCGATAACTATTTATCCAAATCCAGCAATCAACCAACTTACCATTGAAAGTTTAAGTCATAAAACAGAAAGTATAAAGATGTATGATGTATTTGGGCAAGTAGTAAAACAATTTGTAATGAATAAAAGTCAAATGACAATAGATTTAAGCAATGAAGTTAAAGGAATTTATTTTTTGAAAATTACCGACAGTAATAAGAGCGTAATAACCCGAAAAATAATTCTTCAGTAAAACCATTGAAACTAGTAAGATCTTCAATACTTAACATTAAAACCTTTACAGAATTCTTATAAAATAAAGTTTGCAAAAAAATTAAAATAATTTAGCATACAAATTTTAGAGAGAATTACGCTGCTTTTTTCCTTACCTCTATGCGCAAAAATAGTTGATAATAAATTTATCAATATGAATCATTAACTCTGTATAAAATTTATTATTTATTACAGGCTAATTTGCTTTCGTTTTGAAGTAATAAGGATAGATTTTTATTGTAAGATTAAATTTGATTCACGATAAAAACATCCATATTTTTTTCGAAGCTAAATCCATCTTCACTGAAAGGTTTTCATGAATAATCAACTGTTGATTTATACTTCCTTTTCGATACAGATAAGTAACAACTTTATAAAAAATAGAAACATGCACAATTTTTACTAATCTTTCCTTATTTTTCACATTTCTTATCGGATCTTTGATCACTAGATATTAAAGGTTAAAAATTATGATAAAAATTAAAACGACAGTAAAAATTCTCGTCATTGATATTGGCGGCTCACATATTAAAGCAACCGTTTTAGATGAGCAAGGTAAAATGCTGATGGATTATACTTCAGTTGTAACTCCCCATCCTGCTACCTTTTCAGCTGTAATAAATTCAATACAAACTCTTGTAAAAGATTTCCCTGCATTTGATAAAATCTCTGTTGGATTTCCAGGGTATGTAAAAGAGGGCATCATTTGCACAGCACCGAACCTTGATCAAAAAACATGGCAGAATATTAATTTAATTGAAAAGTTAAGTATCTTGCTTGGTAAACCTACTCGTGTAATTAATGATGCTGAATTACTAGGGTTGGGTGTGATAAGCGGCAAAGGTTTGGAAATGATGATTACATTAGGAACAGGATTCGGAACTGCAATCCTAAAAGATGGAGTATTATTGCCCCATCTTGAATTGGCGCATCATCCTATAACAAAGAAAAAATCTTACGATGATTACATTGGTGAACGCGCTCTTGTTAATGAAGGTATCGATAAATGGAACAGACATTTGAAAAATATTATTGACATTTTGAAAACCGTTTTCAATTATGATATTCTATATATTGGAGGAGGAAATGCTGCGAAAATAAATTTCAAACTTGATAAAAACATCAAAATCGTAACGAACAAAGATGGAATTTATGGTGGTATACGGTTATGGCAACAGGATGAAAAATAATTTCTTCATTTCTAAACCACTTTAATAAATATATGTTTAATTAATAATTATTATTTGAATTAAAAATGAATTCCGAATTAAACACATTAGAACAAACAGCAATTAATACAGTTAGAATATTATCTGTTGATGCAGTGCAAAAAGCAAATTCAGGTCATCCTGGAATGCCAATGGGAGCGGCACCAATGGGTCACGTTTTGTGGACAAACGCAATGAATTACAATCCGCAAAATACAGAGTGGGCAAACCGCGATAGATTTATTTTATCAGCAGGTCATGGATGTATGCTTCAATATAGTTTTCTTTATCTCACAGGATACGACCTTTCACTGGAGGATATTAAAAAATTCCGTCAATTGCACAGTAAAACAGCCGGTCATCCTGAATATGGTTTGTGCCCTGGAATTGAAGTTACAACTGGTCCATTAGGACAAGGCTTTGCAAACGGAGTAGGATTTGCTATTGCTCAAAAACATTTGGCGGCACGATATAACAAACCAGAATTTGATATTTTTGATTACAACATTTATGCTATTTGCAGTGATGGCGATATGATGGAGGGTGTTACTTCTGAAGCCGCATCGCTTGCTGGACATTTACAATTAGGTAACCTTATTTATTTGTACGATGATAATCACATCTCCATTGAAGGTAATACAGAAATTGCTTTTACAGAAGATGTGGCTAAACGTTTTGAAGCTTATGATTGGCATGTACAAATTGTGAATGATGGAAATGACATTGATGCAATTTTAAAAGCAGTAAATAATGCTCAGTCAGAAAAATTAAAACCATCTCTTATTAAAATACGAACGCATATTGGATATGGAAGTCCAAATAAAGTGGATAGTCCGAGTGCACATGGCTCACCACTTGGAGAAGAAGAAGTGAAATTAGTAAAAAAGTTTTTTGATTTCGATCCTGAAAAATCGTTTGAAGTTCCTGATGAAGTATTACAATTTTATAGAGAAGTCGGTAAGAAAGGAATTGCAAAAGAAAATGAATGGAATGATTTATATAAAAAATACAAAGAAAATTATCCTGAACTTGCTGCTGAATATGAATTATTGAGTAATGGAAATTTGCCGTATGGCTGGAAAGATCACTTACCAGTTTTTAAAGCGGGAGAAGAAAAAATTGCAACACGAAAAGCATCCGGAAAAGTATTGAATGCTATTGCTGATTATCTTCCACATTTAATTGGCGGATCAGCAGATTTGTCTCCTTCAACAGATACAGAACTTACCAAATACAAATCATTTTCTGAATCCAATCGTGAAGGTCGTAATTTTCATTTTGGAATTAGGGAACATGCAATGGGTAGCATATTAAATGGAATGGCATTAACCCGAGGAATTATTCCTTATGGCGCAACATTTTTAATTTTTTCAGAATACATGCGACCACCTATTCGTCTTGCAGCTATTATGAAAATCCGTCCTATAATTATTTACACGCACGACAGTATTGGATTGGGAGAAGACGGTACAACACATCAACCTATTGAACAATTAATTTCACTCCGATCGATTCCTAACATAACAGTTATAAGGCCTGCTGATGCCAATGAAACTGTTCAAGCTTGGCGCGTTGCACTTGAACATCGTGACGGTCCAGTTGTATTGGTATTAACCCGTCAAGGGCTTCCTGTAATTGACCAGAATAAATATACGAAGGCAAGCGAATTAGAAAAAGGGGCTTATATACTTTCTGAATCTGAAAGGGAATTGCAATTGATATTAATTGGTACAGGATCTGAAGTTTCCTTGTTGATTGAAGTGCAAAAAAAATTGAAGGAGCAAAACATTGCTGCATGTGTGGTAAGTATGCCATCATGGGAGTTGTTTGAAAAGCAAGATGTTGGTTACAAAGAAAAAATTTTTCCGGCAAAATTGAAAAAGAGACTTGCTGTAGAAGCAGGATCAACATTGGGCTGGCATAAATATGTTACAGACGAAGGTGATGTTTTAGGCATTGATACATTCGGACATTCCGCACCTGCTGAAGACTTGTTTAAATTATTTGGTTTCACCGTTGAAAATATAGTTAACAAAGCAAAGAAACTTCTATCTTAAGAAATTATAAAATGAAAATTGGTATCGCAGCAGACCATGGTGGATTTGCTTTAAAAGAAGTCATTCATGAAAATCTAATCAAGCAAGGATTCGAGGTAAAAGATTTTGGTGCCATTGCTTTTGATAACACCGATGATTATCCTGATTTTGTAATTCCGTTAGCTAGAGCAGTTGCGGTAAATGAAGTTGAACGTGGCATTGCAATTTGCGGCAGCGGCGTTGGAGCAGCGATTGTTGCAAATAAAATAGCACGCGTAAGAGCAGCTTTAATTAATGATTATTTTTCTGCACATCAAGGTGTAGAAGATGATGATATGAATTTGATTTGTCTAGGAGGAAGAGTTACTGCATTTGAGGCTGCAAATGAATTTATTTCTGCATTTTTAAAAGCAAAATTTAGTGGCGAAGAAAGACATTTAAGAAGATTAGAAAAAGTAAATGCGTTAGAAAAAGATTAAGTATAATATTATAAAAAAAACAAAGTACACCTAACGCTTTATGCAAACTACATCATTCAAAATTATTTTTTTCGATATTGGCGGGGTGCTACTTACAGATGGTTGGGGTCATGTAGCAAGACAAGCAGCGGCAAAAAAATTCGGACTTGATTATGAGCAGATGGATCGTCTCCACGATTTTATTTTTAATGTTTATGAAATTGGGAGAATAACACTTGATGACTATTTGAATACAGTAGTATTTAACGAATCAAGAAATTTTACATCTAAAGAATTTAAATCATTCATGTTTTCTCAATCTTTAGAATTACCCGATACACTTCAGTGGCTGAAAGAATGGAAAAAAAATACTTCAGAAAATATAAGAGTTATCTCTCTCAATAACGAAGGCAAAGACCTCAATGATTACCGCATTAAAAAATTTGGTCTGCACGAATGTTTTGATGCATTTATTTCTTCTTGTGAAGTAAAAATGCGTAAACCCGATCCCGGAATTTATGATCTTGCATTGGGTATAGCACAAGCAAATCCGGAACAGTGCATTTATTTTGACGATAGACCGATGCTTGTACAGACTGCTCAACGTTTAGGCATTCAAAGCTTTCAACACCAAAGTTTGGAATCCACAAAAAAAATACTGGAAGATTTTATTTATACATCAATTTAAAATAATTTTATAAATGGCAACTGATAAAGAATTTTTATTTGGAATGATAGGTTTAGGAACAATGGGTCGCAACCTGCTTCTCAACATGACTGATCATGGATTTAATGTAGCAGGATATGATAAAAATGCAGAACAACTTGCTATGCTTGCTAATGAAAGTAAAGGCAGTGCAACAAAAGGTTTTACCGATATAAAAGAATTTGTTCAAAGCTTAAAAGTCCCACGAACAATAATGATGTTAGTGCCTGCTGGAAAAATTGTAGATGATGTAATAACAGAATTAATTCCGCTGTTAGATAAGGGAGATATTATAATTGATGGAGGCAATTCTCATTTTCGTGACACTGATCGGAGAGATACTTTATTACAAGAAAATGGATTACACTTTTTTGGAATGGGAATTTCAGGAGGTGAAGAAGGAGCTCGTAAAGGTCCGAGTATGATGCCAGGAGGTGACAAAGAAGCATACAAGCATGTGCAGCATATTTTTGAAACCATTGCCGCAAATGTAAATGGTGAGCCGTGTGTAACGTATATAGGCCCCGGTGCATCAGGTCATTTTGTAAAAATGGTGCACAATGGAATTGAATATGCATTGATGCAATTGATTGCCGAAACGTATGACCTTTTAAAAAATGAATTACACCTTAACAACAATACTATTCATGACATTTTTAAAAAGTGGAATGAAGGTAGACTTCAATCATTTTTAATGGAGATAACTGCAGATATTTTTGCATATAAAAAAGATGGTTCTAATGTATTTTTATTGGATGAAATAAAAGATGAAGCGAAAGCAAAAGGAACTGGCAAGTGGACTTCGCAAGTTGCAATGGATTTGCAGGTTCCTATTCCTACCATCGATACCGCTGTTTCTATGCGTGATTTATCAAAGTATAAATCATTAAGAACGGAAATGGCTTCGATGATTGATAGTGCAAATCAAAAATCAATAACACAAAACGAAAATGAATATTTAGTAAATCTTGAACAAGCATTTTATTTCAGCATGGTAATAACCTATGCACAAGGAATGCATTTGCTTTATAAAGCTTCGCAAGAATTTAACTATAAATTGCAGTTAGGTGAAGTAGCTAAAATATGGCGTGGAGGCTGCATCATTCGTTCAACTTTTCTCGAAAATATTTACCAAGCTTTTCAAAACAATGTAAGTCTTGAAAATATATTAACAGATAGTAATATACGAGCAGAAATTAATAACAGTCTTCCAGGTATTCGTGCTATAGTTTCGAATGCTTCACTTGGAGGCATTGCTATACCGGCCTTTGCTGCTTCATTAAATTATTTTGATTATCTAAAAAGTGAAAAAATGCCATCCAATCTTATCCAGGCACAGAGAGATTATTTTGGTGCTCATACTTACGAACTAAATGGAAAAGAAGGTGTATTTCATACCAATTGGGAAGGCAAAAAAAAATAATTTTAATCAAAAAGAAACATTCAGTTATGATAACTAACATCAAAGAGCAACCTACCATCTTCATATTATTTGGTGCGACTGGGGATCTTACTTCGCGAAAAATAATTCCAGCACTTTACAATTTATTTCTCGATAATTGGCTGCCAGATCAGTTTGTTATTATAGGCAGTAGCAGAAGCGAATTAAACGATAACGATTTTCGTGAAAAATTACTGGAAGCTATCAATAAATATTCTCGCAAGGGAAAAGCAGAAGAGAGTAAATGGAAAGAGTTTTCATCACGTATTTTTTATCAGGCAGCAGAATTTGATAATGCTGATTCCTTCAAAGAGTTTGGAGTTAAAATTCAACAATACAAAGAGGAATGGAAAATAGATCCACATTTGATTTATTATCTCGCTGTAGCGCCAAAATATTTTGGTGTGATCGCTGAAAATATTTCAAAAAATAAGCTGGCAGAAAATCCTGAGAGTGCACGCATAGTTATTGAGAAACCATTCGGTCACGATCTTGATTCTGCAAGAGCGTTAAATAAACAATTGTGCAGCATCTTCAAAGAAAAACAGATCTACAGGATTGATCACTATCTAGGCAAAGAAACCGTTCAGAATATTATGGCATTCCGTTTTGCAAATGCCATACTTGAACCAATATGGAATCGAAATTATATTCAACATGTACAGATTTCAGTACTAGAACAATTGGGCGTAGAAGAACGTGGAGAGTATTATGAAGGAGCTGGTGCTTTGCGCGATATGATGCAGAATCATTTGTTGCAATTGCTATGCTTTATAGCCATGGAAACGCCAATTAATTTCAGTGCTGATGAAGTTCGCAATCGCAAAGTGGATGTCCTTCATGCCATGCGAAAATTTTCACCCGAAGAAATCAGAACGCATGCCGTAAGAGGTCAGTATAGTAGTGGATGGATGGAAGGTAAAGAGGTATCAGGTTATAGGGAAGAACCAAAAGTAAATCCTGAATCGAATACAGAAACTTTTGCAGCTATAAAATTTTTTATAGATAATTGGAGGTGGCATGGCGTACCTTTTTATGTGCGAACAGGTAAACGAATGCACCAAACATCATCTTCTATTTCTATTCAATTTCGTGATGTTCCCCATTTTGTATTTCCGCAGGAAGCAACCGATAACTGGCAACAAAACAGGTTAATCATCAACATACAACCCGAAATGAGTATACGTCTGCAGTTACAAGCAAAAAGACCTGGACTAGATATGGTGTTGAACACAATTGATATGGTATTCAATTATGATGAAGCAGCTATTAATGAAACTCCTGAAGCCTATGAAACACTTCTTCTTGAAATAATGATGGGCGACCAAACTCTATTTATGCGTGCAGACCAAGTTGAAACGGCATGGGAATTAATAATGCCGATATTGAATTCTTGGCAATCTAAAAAAAGTGTAAACTTTCCAAACTATTCAGCAGATTCCGTAGGACCCGAAACTGCAGAAGCATTGATTGCACGAGATGGCTTTCATTGGTTTTCACTTCCACTTAAGCATAAAAAATAATTCAGGTGAAACTTAATATTTATAAATCTGTAAATGAATTACTGTCGGCAACAGTTGCGTACTTTATTAAAATTGCGCAACAATCTATAGCAAAACAAGGGGCATTTACTGTTGCACTATCAGGCGGTAACTCTCCAAAAAAATTATTTCAACTACTATCATCAAATGAATATAAGGCTAAGGTTGATTGGAGCAAAGTAATTTTTTTCTTTGGTGATGAAAGATATGTTCCTTCTGATGATCCGCAAAGTAATTCCTTGATGTCACAAACATATTTATTCGATCCTTTAAAAATTACTTCATCACAAATTTTCAAAGTTGATACTTCACTATCACCTGATGAAGCAGCAGAAAAATATAATGAATCGATTACAGCATATTTCAAACTAATGCCTGTTCGTTTTGATTTAATTTTATTGGGTTTGGGGGGTAATGCACATACGGCTTCTTTATTTCCTTTTACCTCCGTTCTCGAAGAATCCTCTGCAACAATTAAGGCGGTATTTTTAAAAGAACAAAACAGTTACAGGATAACGATGACAGCGCCAATGATTAATCAATCAAAACATACTTTATTTCTTGTTTATGGAAAAGAAAAAGCTGAGGCTGTTAAACACGTTTTAGATGATGAACGTAATGTGCAAAAATATCCTGCCCAACTAATAAATCCTGTAGATGGGGAATTGCAATGGTTCCTAGATGAGCAAGCAGCAGCACTATTGAAAAAATAATTTATTAGGTTTTAAAAAAATAATCGCATGCTTCCAAAAATAAATCCAACTCAAACTTCTGCTTGGAAAAAATTGACTGATCATTACAATGAAATAAAAAATGAACGCATAAAATTATTATTTGAAAAAGATGCGCGAAGATTTGATAAAATGTCAATTACATTTAATGAATTACTTTTTGATTATTCAAAGAACTTAATAACTGATCAAACAAAACAATTATTATTAGAGTTAGCGGATGAATGTAAACTTAAGCTGGCAATGAAAGCCATGTTTACAGGTGAAAAAATAAATGAAACAGAGAATCGAGCAGTATTACATACAGCATTAAGAAATTTTTCTGCTACATCATTTTTGGTAGATGGCGTTGATGTAAATATGGAGATAGCAAAGGTTCGTCAACAAATGAAAATGTTTTGCGAAAAAATTCATAATGGCGTTTGGAAAGGTTATTCAGGAAAAAAAATTAAACACATAATTAATATTGGTATTGGAGGCAGTGACTTAGGTCCTGTAATGGTGACAGAAGCGCTTCGTCCTTATTGGCTCGATGGCATAAAAGCTCATTTTGTTTCTAACGTTGATGCAACTCAAATTGTTGAAACATTAAAAGATTTAAATCCCGATGAAACACTTTTTCTGATCGCTTCTAAAACATTCACTACGCAGGAAACCTTGACTAATGCTCATACTGCGCGCGAATGGTTTTTGAAATCTGCTAAAGAAGAAAAATATATTGCCCTTCATTTTGTTGCTTTATCAACCAATGAAAAAGAGGTTTTGAAATTTGGAATTGCACCAGAAAATATGTTTGTTTTTTGGGATTGGGTTGGCGGACGATATAGTTTATGGAGCGCCATCGGTTTATCTATTGCACTTACCATCGGTTATGATAATTTCGAATTATTGCTAAAAGGCGCTAATGAAAGTGATCAGCATTTTAGGAACACAGCATTTGAAAAAAACATTCCTGTACTGATGGCCTTAATTGGAATATGGTATTCGAATTTTTTTGGAGCACAAACAGAAGCCATCTTTCCGTATGATCAGTATATGCATCGATTTGCCGCATACTTTCAGCAGGGAAATATGGAAAGTAACGGAAAACATATTGATCGAAATGGAAACGATGTAACCTATGCCACTGGACCAATTGTTTGGGGTGAACCTGGGACCAATGGCCAACACGCTTTTTATCAACTCTTACATCAAGGCACTCGTTTCATCCCATGCGATTTTATTGCTCCTGCGATAAGTCAAAACCCCATTGGAGAACATCATGAAATTTTACTCTCCAACTTTTTCGCACAAACAGCAGCGTTAATGAATGGTAAAAACAGTGAAGTGATCGCAGAAGAGTTAAAGGGAATGAATCAATCGGAAAAGGAAAAATTAATTCCTTTTAAAGTTTTTGAAGGCAATCGTCCCACCAATTCTTTTCTCATAAAAAAAATTACTCCATTTTCTCTGGGAACTTTAATTGCATTATATGAACATAAAATATTTGTACAAGGAATTATCTTGAATATTTTTAGCTTCGATCAATGGGGCGTTGAATTAGGAAAACAATTAGCAAATAAAATTGAACCCAAATTGAAAGATGATTCGCCTGTTTCAACTTACGACAGTTCAACAAATGGGTTGATTAATACTTATAAAAAATGGAGACATGAATAAATTAATATTGCGATGACAAAAGAAAACGAACGGTTGAAGGATGATTTATCCGATAAATTCAAATGGAAAAAATGGGGTCCTTATCTTGCTGAGCGCCAATGGGGAACTGTGCGTGAAGATTATAGCGCTGATGGGTCGGCATGGGAATATACAACACATGATATGGCTCGCAGCAAAGCATTTCGCTGGGGTGAAGAAGGTATTGCGGGATTTTGTGATCAAAAACAATTGCTCTGTTTTTCATTGGCGATGTGGAATAAAAAAGATCCGATTATTAAAGAGCGTTTGTTTGGTTTAACAGGTCATGAAGGAAATCATGGGGAAGATGTAAAAGAGCTCTACTATTATCTCGACAATACCCCTACTCACTCCTATCAGAAAATGTTGTATAAATATTCGCAGCAAGAATTTCCTTACGAATGGTTAGTGCATGAAAATAAAAATAGAACAAAGCTTCAACCTGAATTTGAATTGATAGATACAGGAATTTTTAATGATGATAAATACTTTGATGTGTTTATTGAATTTGCAAAAAATACTCCTGATGATTTACTCATTAAAATAACTATTTGTAATCGTAGTAATGAGGATGCATCACTAAATATATTGCCACAACTTTGGTTTCGAAATACATGGGCATGGGGTTACGATGACTATAAGCCAATTATGTTTGCAGAAAAAAATTCATGTATTGCAATAGAACATAAAGATCTTGGTGATATTATTTTTCATTATGATCAAAATCCTGAAGTTCTTTTTTGCGATAATGAAACCAATGTTGAACGATTATATGGAGTAAATAAAAATGCAGGCTTTTATAAAGATGGAATTAATAACTACATCGTTTCAAGAACCAAAAATGAAGTCAACTCTGCAAACACTGGAACTAAAGCTGCTCTTAATTATGACATCACACTAAAAGCCGGTGAATCAAAAACTATTCGTTTGCGACTAGAGCCAAGTGGAATGGAAAATCCATTTGCAGAATTTGATAAAATATTTGAAGCAAGAAAAAACGAAGCGGATGAATTTTACAATGAGTTACAAAAAGAAATTTCATCAGAAGATGAACGCAATATTCAACGGCAGGCATTGGCTGGAATGTTATGGAGTAAGCAATTTTATTATTATGATGTTGCACAATGGCTGAAAGGCGATCCTTCGCAACCTCCTCCTCCATCGGATAGATTGAATGGAAGAAATCATACATGGAAACATTTGAATAATGCAGATATTATTTCAATGCCTGATAAATGGGAATATCCTTGGTATGCTTCGTGGGATGTTGCGTTTCATACAATTGCTTTGGCATTGGTTGATACACATTTTGCAAAACAACAACTTGAATTATTCGTACGTGAATGGTACATGCACCCAAACGGGCAATTGCCTGCTTATGAATGGGCACTCAGTGATACCAATCCTCCTGTGCATGCGTATGCTGCATGGCGAGTTTATGAAATTGATCAGAAAAATAATAATGGATCAGGAGATATTAAATTCTTGGAAGCAATTTTTCATAAGCTCATTATAAATTTTACATGGTGGGTTAACAGAAAAGATACCGAAGATAACAATCTTTTTGAAGGTGGTTTTTTAGGTTTGGATAACATCGGTGTTTTTGATAGAGGTAAAGTTTTACCTGGAGGTAGTCATATTGAGCAATCAGATGGTACCAGTTGGATGGCAATGTATTCTCTTAACATGATGCGTATAGCCTTGGAGTTGGCTAAGTCAAATAACGTGTATGAAGATATGGCAACTAAATTCTTTGAACATTTTTTATACATAGCAAATGCAATGTCGCAGATGGGAGAGAACGCTGAAGGTTTGTGGTGTGAAGAAGATCAGTTTTATTATGACATGTTGAAATTACCAGATAATAAATTCATGAAATTAAAAGTGCGATCTATTGTCGGATTGATTCCATTGTTTGCAGTTGAAGTATTGGATCATGAGTTGCTTGCAATGCCTGGATTTAGAATTCGTTTGCAATGGTTTCTAGAACACAGACCTGAACTTGCAGATCTTGTTTCACATTGGCATGAAAAAAATCAAGAAGAAAGACATTTGCTTTCAATGTTGCGTGGGCATCGTTTGAAAAAAATATTAAAACGAATGTTAGATGAATCTGAATTCCTTTCACCTTTCGGCATTCGTTCACTTTCCAAATATCATGAACAAAATCCTTTTGAATTAACGATAATGGGTACTCAATTTAGCGTGAATTACGAACCGGGAGAATCTGAAACTGCATTATTTGGTGGCAACTCCAACTGGCGCGGACCAATATGGATGCCTATCAATTTTCTCATCATCGAATCGCTTCAACGTTTCCATTATTATTATGGTGATGAATTTAAAGTAGAATATCCAACGGGCTCAGGAAATCTTTTAACTTTAAAGCAAATTTCAGAGGAGCTTTCAAAACGTTTAATAAAATTATTTGTCAAAGATGAAAACGGCAATAGACCAGTTTCAGGTAGTAATGAAAAAATACAGCGCGATCCGAATTTCAACAATTATATTTTATTTCATGAATATTTTCATGGTGATAATGGTATAGGCTTAGGAGCATCGCATCAAACAGGTTGGAGTGGCTTAATTGCAAAAATTATTCAGCCACATGTTGATGAAACAACCAATGAGAAATGAAAATTACCAAGAATAAATCCGAGTTACAAAATTATGAGGAAGCAATCAAATGCGAATGGCTCGAAACAAACGGGCTCGGCGGATTTGCGAGTTCTACAGTAATTGGAACAAACACCAGGCGTTATCATGGTTTATTGATTGCTTCAATGAAACCTCCTGTTGAAAGAGTTGTATTGCTTTCAAAATTAGATGAAACAATAATTTGTGGAGAAGAAAAATTTGAATTGGGATGCAATCAATATAAAGGCACTGTTGACCCTCACGGATTTATTTACTTGAAAAGTTTTTCAAAAGAATTGTTTCCTGAATGGATTTATGAATTGCCAAATGGAATTGAAATAAAAAAAACAATTGCTGCAATTCAAGGCGAAAATACAACACTTGTTCTTTATGAAGTGATGAATGCAATTGCAAGCTTCACATTAGAATTACTTCCATTGATTTCAGCACGTAATTTTCATGCGGTAATGCATTCAAATAATGAAATAAATTGTAATGCTACGTTTGAAAATTTTATTTTAAAAATAAAACCTTATCAAAATATACCTGAACTTTTTATTTCTGTTCCAGATGCTGAGTTTAATGATGCAGCATATTGGTATAACAATTTTGAATACTTAGTTGAATTAAATAGGGGACAAGATTGTCTTGAAGACCTATTTACGTATGGTCGATTTTCAAAGGAACTAAAGCAAGGCGAGAAATTTGGAATTATTATCTCCACGGAAAATCCGAAAGAAAGAAATGTTTTTAGTTTATTTGATAATGAAAAAATTCGAAGAGAAAATCTTATTACAGATTGTAAAGATGAAACAGAAAATATACTTCGCCTTGCTGCCGATCAGTTCATCGTAAATCGTGGTGAAGATTTTAAAACAATTATTGCAGGTTATCATTGGTTCGGTGATTGGGGTAGAGATACAATGATTGCATTGCCCGGATTGTGTTTAACAATAGGAAGGTTTGACGATGCGAAAAAAATTCTTTCTGCTTTTGCAAAATCAGTTGATCAAGGCATGTTGCCAAATCGCTTTCCAGATGACGGAGAAAAACCGGAGTACAATAGTGTTGATGCTACACTTTGGTATTTTATTGCCATAAAAAAATATCTAGAAAGTTCAGCTGACAAAATATTTGTGTTGGAAGAATTACTGCCTATCTTAAAAAATATTATTGAATGGTTTTTTAAAGGTACACGATACAACATTCATGTAAGCGAAGATGGATTGCTTGAACAAGGTATCGAAGGCCAGCAACTCACATGGATGGATGCGAAAATCGGATCATGGGTTGTTACTCCAAGAATAGGAAAAGCCGTTGAGATAAATGCACTTTGGTACAATGTTTTATTAATTTATGCTGATTTGTTAAAACTGAATAAAGAAAAAGATGTTGCGAAAATATTTTCAGCTCATGCCAACAAAATAAAAAATCTCTATGTTGATTTTTATTGGAATGAAAAAATGCAATGCTTATATGATTGCGTAAACAAAGATTATAGAGATGAAAGTATTCGTCCGAACCAATTATTTGCTTTGTGTTTACCATTTCAATTGATAAGTGGAGATAAAGCAAACTCAATCATAAAAGTGGTTACTGAAAAATTATATACTCCTGTTGGCTTGCGAAGCCTTTCACAAGATCATCCCGACTACAAAGGAAATTACACGGGCAACCTACAAAGTCGTGATGCAGCTTATCACCAAGGAACAGTGTGGAGCTGGTTATTGGGACCATACATTGAAGCGATAATAAAAGTAAAAGGGGCAGATGGAAAAAAAGAAGCGAAGCAAATAATTGAAAATTTTAACTACCATTTTAGTGAAGCATGTATCGGAAGTATATCCGAAATTTTTGATGGCGATGTTCCTCATACTTCGCGGGGTTGTATTGCACAAGCCTGGAGTGTTGGGGAATTGTTGCGGGTGATTAAAGACTATAAATTGACAAAAGATTAAAACAACATTTAGAACTCTGTGGCAAAACTTTTATAATCGGGAATCATTTAGCAAACACTTAGAAAAAACGCACTGGATAAATCCCCATTTCAGGGCCTTGATTTTTCTTTGAAGGAAATTTAGGGCTTTTCCGAAAAGAAGAATGATCCCTTGTTATCTCAACATCAATTCAAATCGCTTTGCGATTTTCTTTTATTTACTATCAAATACTAGTTAACATTCTTCCGCATTTTATTGCAAATAAAAAATCCCACTTTCGTGGGATTTCGATTGATGCATTTTGCGGAAAGTTTGGGTAGTGAAATTAAATGCTAAAACGATTAAAGAAAAATTAATTACTACTATTTAGAGATTGGGTTAAATTTTAGGAAATGGCACAAAACGATAGGGGTATTCTGTTTCGTCATAATATTATAAGATTTGACGAAGGTGAAATAATAAAATTATTCTTTTATCAGTTTCTAATAAATCTCCTTAAATGAAGTATTTTGTTTAGTTTAGCAAAAGTAAAACTATGTCTTTAATCAATCTAGAATTACATTCATTAAGTCATATACAGAAATATTGCAATAGATGGCAATTAATAGTTTATAATCCAATGAAAACCTAATGAAAGTAGCCATTGACAAAGTTGTAGATTTTTACATAGATAATTTTGCTACTTAGAATTTAATAGCT
>JBBRAW010000058.1:0-19865 GCA_038206385.1 Bacteroidia bacterium
TTCTATTCAACTAGGAAGATATTTGAAGTCCATTGTAAATAAAAAAATTGATCTCACACTTCCATTTTTAGAAATACGTGGGCCTTCATTATTTTATTCAATAAACAAAAAAAGTTCCATTGGTTTAACAACAAGAATGCGACTATTAAATCAATTTCATGATTTCGATGGTCAAGTTTTTAATGCGTTGGCACATGGTTATGTAAATACAGGAAGTGCATTTAATGTTAAGGATAAAACTCCTTACTATTGGACCTCACATCTTGTTACTGACTTAGGTCTTTCGTTTGCAACGGTGTTACTTGATAACGGAAAAAACTTTTTAAAAGCAGGTATTACTGCTAAACTTTATCGAGGAAGTGCTATAGTGTTTATGGATGGTAAAAATATCGATGGCACTTATTATCCACAAGAAGATTCACTCGCTGTTAATTCCGTTGATTTTACGTTGAAAACAGATATTAAAAACGATAAAGCAAATCAATTAAATAATTTTAATAGTTATAGTGGCTTCTATAATCAGTTTTTTGGTAATTCAGCAGCAACTGGCTTTGGTGGTGATTTGGGTTTAACGTATGAATACCGACCAGATGCAGAAAGTTATTATTACACTATGGATGGTGACAATCATGTTTATGATAATACTGTTAATAAATATAAATTTAAAGTGACCGCTTCTGTTCTTGACATTGGTTATCTGAAATATAAAAATATTCGTGAGTTACATGTATCAGGAAGTGGACAATTATCTAATCTTGACAATTTCGATTTTAGTAATTATACATCGGTAAAACAACAATTAGCAAATGCAGGATTTACTATTGATGAACGTTTTAATAAAACATTAGTTGTTAATATGCCAACATCAGCAGTAATTGGTCTTGATGTGAAGGCTGCTAAAAATATTTATGTGAATGCAACGTATCTACAAAGTGTGGTTAATAAAAAAGAAAATGCGGGAAATTATTATGCAAGTCAAGTGTCATTAATTCCACGTTACGAAACGAGATTATTTGATGTTGGTGTTCCTATAACCTACAATGCAAGTAGTAAAGATATAAAAGCAGGATTAGGATTTAGAATTGGATTTTTAACTTTAGGAAGTGATGATCTTTTAGGATTAACAAGTGGTAAATCAAAAGGCTTCAACTTTTATTTTGGTGCTCGTATAAATATCGCAAATAAAAAACCAAAAGACAGTGATAAAGATCTTGTTTCCGATAAGCGCGATAATTGCAAATTTGAAAAAGGCGTTTGGGAATATAAAGGTTGTCCAATTCCTGATACCGATGGTGATGGAATTCTTGATAAAGATGATTTGTGTCCAACAGTTGCAGGTGTTAAATCAGCACAAGGTTGTCCAGATAAAGATGGAGATGGTATATCAGATAATTCTGATTTATGTCCTGATGTTTTTGGTACTGCACAATTTAACGGTTGTCCTGATACCGATGGCGATGGTGTTCCTGATAAAGATGACAAATGTCCTAATGAAAAAGGTGAAGCTAAATTTAACGGTTGCCCTGATACGGATGGTGATGGCATCGCAGATCCTGATGATAAGTGTCCGAAATTAGTTGGAACTTTAGCTAATGAAGGTTGTCCAGATACAGATGGTGATGGCGTTCATGATGGTATTGATAAATGCCCTACGAAAGCTGGTCCTGCAAGTAATAGTGGTTGCCCAGTAATTAGTGTTGAAGTGAAAAAACGATTAGCATTTGCAGCTACTGCAATACAATTTGATTTTGGAAAAGCAACTATTAAAAAGAATTCTAATAAACTTCTCGATGAAATTGTTGCAATCTTAAATGAATACTCAGATTACAATATGACAATCGATGGACATACTGATAATGTTGGCGATGAAGCATCAAATCTTGTACTTTCAAAAAACCGTGCTGCTGCTGTTCGTGATTATTTCATTAGCAAAGGAATCAATGCTGATCGATTAAGTTCTGAAGGATTTGGTGAGTCAAAGCCAGTTGAAACAAATAAAACTGCAGCTGGAAGAGCGAAAAACAGAAGAGTAGATATGGATCTTAATCTGAAATAGAAAATATTTGCAGGCATTTGAAAATATATTCAATTGAATAATTATTTTTAGACCAGTAGTTAGAAATAACTACTGGTTTTTTTAATTGAAATCAATCAATCTGAAAATGGGAAACCGTTATAAAAATCAATAAATTCTTAGTTTTGTAATCCATCAATTTATCTCTAATAAATATCTCTAAAAATATGACCATTCAAGAAGCCCAATCAACAGTCGATAATTGGATTAAAACAATTGGAGTTCGCTACTTTAATGAACTCACCAACATGGCACTTTTATCGGAAGAGGTAGGAGAATTGGCACGTATTATTGCCAGAAAATATGGTGAACAATCTTTTAAAGAAGGAGAAGAAAATAGTGATCCTGCGGATGAAATGGCGGATATCCTTTTTGTGCTACTCTGTTTGGCCAATCAAACAGGCGTAGATTTGACTGTTGCGCTCGAAAAAAATCTCCATAAAAAGTCTCTCCGCGACAAGGATCGACATACCAATAATCCTAAACTTATGTAAACATCTCATTATTAATTAATTTACTAAAAATGTCGCTGCCTCGTTCAGCTATTATATCTTTGCAGCTGACCATCTACCCACCTGAATGTTATCTGATATATTACTAACAGTTTTCTTAGTGTTTCTTAATGGCTTTTTTGTCGCCGCCGAATTTGCTATCGTAAAGGTTAGATCCTCTCAAGTTGATCTGAAAGAAAAACAAGGTCATCGTTTTGCAACGCTTACGAAAAACATAATTGACAACCTCAATCATTATCTTTCAGCTACCCAATTGGGAATCACGCTGGCAAGTCTTGCATTAGGTTGGGTAGGAGAAAGTGTCGCTACCAATTTCATTATTGAGTTAGTACATCGTCTCGGCTTTGATCCAGATCCATTGGCAATACATAAAATTGCTATTCCGATTGCTTTCATTTTCATCACTGTTTTACATATTGTTTTTGGTGAACTTGTACCGAAGTATTACAGCATAACAAATCCATTAAAAACAGCAATGACGATTGCGTTACCGCTAAGAGTTTTCTTTTTAATCTTTCGTCCGTTTATTTGGTTCTTAAATAAATTCTCGAATTTGATTATGAGAATTCTTGGTATTGATTTTCGAAAGGTGGAAGATATTCATACGCAAGAAGAATTAAGAATGATTCTAACCGAAAGTGAAGAAGGTGGTAGCATCAACCAGTCAGAACATGAACTCATCCAAAATGTTTTTGAATTTGATGATCGTGTAGTTCGCCAGATTTTAATTCCAAGAACAAAAATTGCTGCTATTGATGTTGCATCAAGTCGTGATGAAGTAGTAACACGTGTTATTGATGAAGGCTATTCAAGAATGCCGGTTTATCAAGATTCACTAGATAATATTATCGGTGTTGTTTATAGCAAGGATCTTATCAAAGTACTATTTGAGAAAAATTTCAGAGGCATCAATGACTTGTTACGTCCTGCTTATTTTATCCCACTGAATAAACGTATCAACGATTTATTAAAAGAATTTCAGACGCAGCACATCCAAATGGCAATTGTCACGAATGAATTTGGAGGCACTGCTGGTATCGTAACAATGGAAGATATCATCGAAGAATTAGTAGGTGAAATACAAGATGAATACGATGATGAAAAACCACCGGTAGAAAAGAAGAGTGAAATAGAATATATCGTAAATGCAATGGCAAGTATTAGTGATGTGAATGATTTAATTCCATTAGCACTTCCAGAAAATCCAAACTATGATACTATTTCTGGATTACTAAATTATATCTATGGAAGAATTCCAGCAGTAAATGAAAAACGAATTTTTGGTGGCTATGAATTCAATATTTTAAAACGTTTTAAGCATAGCGTTGATTCTGTAAAAATGACTATTGTAAATGCTGAACAAGTAGACGGAGAACAATAAGAATAAATTACGAATTACGAATTATCCCGAAGGGACCACTATGTGGCGAATTACGAATTATCCCGAAGGGACCACTATGTGGCGAATTACGAATTTGGATCTTACATTTAATTGAGTTACCTAGAAACTAATTATATTACTTTGTGCAAATTGCTGAGGCACTAGATCCATCCGTTGAATAATTCATAGTAATTTTTTGAGTAACTGCATTACTACTATAAATACCTGTTCCTCCTACTGGAATACCAGTAACGCCAATGTTCTGTGTTGGAATCGTTAAACTATTTCCACTTATAAATGCAATTGCATCCGCAGTAGAACCGTAATTACTAAAGTTGCTTATATTCACTGAATCCTCAACACCAATTTTCGATATCTGTATGTTGAATATTTGTGTAGTACCTGAAATGGTCTCTTTACACGACCATGTGCCTGTAAACTTATCCCTAGCATCTATAGTTGGTGTTGAGGAATTGTCTTCAGAGCATGATGCAAAATAAAGCAATGGAAGTAAGAATAAAATTCGAAGAAGATTTTTCATAGGTGTGCTTTTAATATTTTGTAAAAATAATGCCTTTGCGATAATTCACTAATCGTTTTTATTTTAAGATGCAAATATCGTATTACCTTTGCATAAACGTAAACTTTTATGAAACAGTATCTCGACCTCCTCAAGCATGTGATGGATCAAGGCGTTAAGAAAGAAGATCGCACAGGAACTGGTACCGTTAGTGTTTTCGGATACCAAATGCGCTATAATTTAGAAGATGGCTTTCCACTTGTAACCACTAAAAAAATTCATACCAAATCAATTATACATGAGCTTTTATGGTTCTTAAAAGGTGAAACAAACATCAAATATTTAAAGGATAATGGAGTAAGTATTTGGGACGATTGGGCGGATGAAAATGGTAATCTCGGACCAGTATACGGCTCACAATGGCGATCATGGAACTGCCCTGATGGAAAGACCATTGACCAAATCTCAAATGTGATAGAACAAATCAAAAAAAATCCAAATTCTCGACGACTTTTAGTTAGTGCATGGAATGTTAGTGAAATAGAAAAAATGGCGCTCCCACCATGCCATATCATGTTCCAGTTTTATGTAGCTAACGGAAAACTAAGTTGTCAATTATATCAACGTAGCGCTGATTTATTTTTAGGTGTCCCATTCAATATCGCATCTTATGCATTACTTACACACATGATAGCACAAGTTTGTGGTTTAAAACCTGGAGAGTTCATTCATACATTAGGTGATGCACATATTTACAGCAACCATTTTGATCAAGTAAATTTGCAATTAAGTAGAAACACTCGACCATTACCAAACTTGCAAATAAATCCCTTAGTGAAAAATATATTCGACTTCAAATTTGAAGACTTTGCGGTTACAAATTATGATCCACACCCACATATTAAAGGTGCCGTTGCAGTTTAGTATTTTAGAATGATTAAATTTAAAAAATAATTATTAACCACTGCAAAAATTAACTAATTGTCTAACTTTAATTTGAATTTATATCTTCACTGCTATAAAAATATCTTTATTTAATTTATGAGAATATCACTTATTGCCGCCGTTTCAAAAAACAATGTTATTGGTGGCGACAATAAATTACTATGGCATCTCCCTGCCGATTTAAAACATTTCAAGGCTTTAACTACCAATCATACTATTATTATGGGAAGAAAAACCTATGAGTCAATTGGAAGAGCTTTGCCAAACAGAAGAAATATTATTGTTACCAGACAAGAAAATTTTGAAGCACCTGGTTGTGAAATAATTCATCAATTACAGGACGCTATTAATCTCTGCGAAAAAGAAGAAGAAGTGTTTATCATTGGCGGAGGGGAAGTTTATAAGCAAGCGATTCATGCTGCAGATAAAATCTATCTAACAAGAATTTATAAGGAATTTGAAGGGGATGCTCGCTTCCCTGATTTTAGCATGTCCGAATGGCGTCTAAATAATTATCAACGTCATCATGCTGATGAAAAGAATTTATTCGAGTATTCTTTTTCAGAATACGAAAGAGCTTTTTAAAAATTAATTCTAAACTTTTAGCACATCGATGAATTATTAAATTATATCTCAAAAAAATAATTAATAATTAATACAATGTATAGCCCGAAGCATTTCCGAAATGAGGACCTCGAATCACTTAAAGGATTCATAAAAGAATTTTCATTCGGGACATTGATAACCGTTGATACGATATTCCCATCCGCAAGCATGATTCCGATGGAATTAGCTGAAATTGATAATGCGCTTTATTTACTCGGACATGTTTCTTCAGCAAATCCCCAAGCAGAAATTTTCAAACAAGAAAATGTTGCTTCGTTGGCAATATTTAATGCAGGTCATTCATACGTTTCCTCATCATGGTATGAAAAAGAAAATGTTTCCACATGGAATTATCGCTCTGTTCAGGTGAAAGGATTTATTAATTCTCTTCAAGGAGATGATTTGAAAGAACATCTTAAACGCTTGCAAGCAACGTTTGAAAAAGATCAAGAAAATCCGAGAACAGTTGAAACCATGAGCCCTGAATATTTCGAGAAACAGGTAAAAGGAGTAAAAGGTTTTAGAATGAAAATTGAATCGATGGAAGGATCTTGGAAACTGAGTCAGAATAGGAATGAAAAAGATTTTCAAAATGTAATTCAACATCTCGAAAAACAGAATGATGCAAATGCAACTGAAATTGCTTGTGAGATGAAAAAACTTAATCTCAATAAAAAATCATAATTTTAGATCATTAATAAAAAGCATTGTTACAATTGAATCAAAACGAAATAATATCTCCAAGTAAATTAGCATGGCAACGATTAAAGCAACATCGTCCTGCTATGTTTGGCTTATGCGTTATTTCCTTAGCAGTCTTGATGTCGATTGCATGTTACTGGATTGTTCCCGACAATACCACATTTAGCAATTCGATGAGTTTACCAATTAGCTTACAACATCCTGGATTCACAGCAACATTTTTAAAAATCCCACGACCGGAAGTTACACAATCAACTTTTATATCACGAATATTTAATGGAACTAAAGCAAACAACACTTTTGTTCCTTTAAAGAGATGGGAAATAAATGGTGATGATTTATTTTATGAAGAATTTACTGGTAATTCAAAAGAAAAAGGCCAGGAAAACAATATATCACTTACGCAATTAGGATTCAAAAAAGATGCGGCCAATTCAAATGCAGAAGTTTTCATAAAGGAAAAATGTTTAGTGAATAAAACTTTTCTTTTCGGGACTGATCGTTTTGGCAGAGACTTATTCAGTAGATTAATGGTTGGTACGCGCGTTTCACTTTCAGTAGGATTGATAGCGGTTGTGATTTCCTTGTTAATAGGAATTACGTTAGGTGCTCTTGCTGGATTCTTTCGCGGATGGATCGATCATTTAATTTTATGGTTGATAAATGTTGTTTGGTCAATTCCTACATTGCTTTTAGTCGTAGCAATTACAATGGCATTAGGAAAAGGGTTTGCACAGGTATTTATTGCAGTAGGATTAACGATGTGGGTTGAAGTAGCAAGATTAGTGCGCGGTCAATTCTTTTCATTAAGAGAACAACAATTTGTAGAAGCTGGTCGTGCTCTTGGATATAAAAATGGTAGAATAATTAGCAAACATATTTTACCTAACATCATTGGACCAGTAATCGTAATTGCTGCATCAAATTTCGCTTCTGCAATTTTACTTGAAGCAGGACTAAGTTTTTTAGGAATGGGAGCACAACCTCCAATGCCAAGTTGGGGGATGATGATAAAAGAAAATTACGGCTACATTGTAGTAGATTCTGCTTATTTAGCAATCTGGCCAGGTGTTGCAATAGCATTAACTGTATTGTCGTTTACTTTATTAGGCAATGGATTGCGTGATGCTTTTGACACGCGATCAGTTCCTCAATAACTTAATACCAACACTTAATATAAATTAGTCCAGTAAACTTGTTCTTTATCTCCAATACTTCTTAAAAAAATAGTTCCGTAGGCAATGGCTATGCAACGACTTTTTTAAATCGTCTTGATAAAAAACAACTTCGCCTCTTTGAACTTATTTATATTAAGTATTGGTATAATTTTAAAAACAAGTCTTTTGATTTACAGCGAATTAAAAAATAAATTTTGCATTAGACAATATTCATCGTAATATTACGATATAATAATAAATTAATGGGGCGTACTAAGAACGAAGAATTTACAGTAAGAGATAATAAAATTGCTCAATATGCGAAAGCATTAGCTCATCCAGCCAGAGTTGCAATTCTCCAACTTTTGCTTAAACAATCATCATGTGTTTGTGGAGATATCGTTGATGAACTTCCGCTTTCTCAGTCTACAGTGTCGCAACATTTACGCGAATTAAAAGATGCTGGACTAATAAAAGGTGAGATTGAAGGCGCTAAAGTTTGTTACTGCATTAATGAAATTGAATTCGAAAAAGCAAAAGGTTATTTACTAAACTTGCTAAATATTCCTATTAATAAAAAGAACTGTTGTTAAAAAAATTTGATATTAATTATCGTAATAGTACGATTGAATAAAAACAAAATGGAAAATTCAGAATCAATAAAAAATTTAGTGAAAGAAAAATATGCTGCGATTGCAGAACAATCAACTTCCGAAAATAAATCTTCTTGTTGTGGTGCGGGAGGATGCACTACAGAAGTGTATTCTATCATGAGTGAAGACTATTCAAATATTGAGGGATATAATAAAGATGCTGACTTAGGATTAGGTTGTGGTTTACCTACTGAATATGCAAATTTAAAGTCAGGTGATACTGTATTTGATTTAGGTTCTGGAGCCGGAAATGATTGTTTCATTGCTAGGTCAATTGTTGGAGATATTGGGAAAGTTGTCGGTATTGACATGACTGAAATCATGATTGAGAAAGCTCGAGAAAATGCGGATAAATTAAATTTTCATAACGTCGAATTTCGTTTAGGGGAAATTGAAAAAATTCCATCAGGGCCTAATCGAGCGGATGTGATCATAAGTAATTGTGTACTCAACTTAGTCACTGATAAGGCGAAAGCTTTTGCTGAAATTTTCCGAGTATTAAAACCTGGGGGCCACTTCAGCATCTCTGACGTTGTATTGGTTGGAGAATTACCATTCGCATTAAAAAACGCAAGTGAAATGTATGTTGGATGTGTTGCCGGAGCGATACAAAAAGACGAGTATTTGGAAATCATTAAAAATGCAGGATTTAAAAATATTAAAATTCAAAAAGAAAAAATAATTTTAATTCCCGATGATATTCTCCTAGCCTATTTATCTTCCACTGAAATTGAAAACATGAAAAAAAGCATAGCAGGAATATTTAGCATTACTGTTTATGCGGATAAGGAAAGTTCGTGTTGTGATAAAGATGTTTGCTGTAAATGAAAAAATACGTATCGGAATTAATCGGCACTTATGGATTGTTATTTTGTGGTACAGGCGCAATAATTATTGATGAAGTTTCTGGAGGCATGATAACACATTTAGGAATTGCTATCACATTTGGATTGATTGTTATGACGATGATTTATGCTCTCGGTGAAATTTCAGGAGCACATCTAAATCCTGCTGTTACAATTGCGTTTGCATTTGCTAAAAAACTTGCATGGAAAGAAGTTTTTCCTTATACAGTCTTTCAATTCATGGGTGCTATTCTTGCAACTTTTACTTTGCATTTCTTATTTCCAACAAATAAAAATTTAGGTGCTACCATTCCTTATGGTTCCGATCTCCAATCATTTATTCTCGAATTAATATTATCTTTTTTCTTGATGCTTGTTATCCTTAATGTTTCGACAGGAGCAAAAGAAAAAGGGATTACAGCAGGTATCGCTGTAGGTGCTGTTGTTGGTTTGGAAGCACTCTTTGCAGGGCCTATTTGTGGAGCGTCTATGAATCCCTTTCGTTCATTAGCACCAGCAATTATTTCTGGAAATCTTCAGTCAATTTGGATTTATCTAACTGCTCCGATACTAGGAGCAGTTATAGCCGTACTTATTTATAAATATCTAACATCAAAATATACATCATGAACAAGCAAAATGTATTATTCGTTTGCATTCATAATTCTGCAAGAAGTCAGATGGCAGAAGCTTTTCTTAATAATATTGATGGTAATAATTTTATTGCTGAAAGTGCCGGGTTAGAACCTGGCACTTTAAACCCAATAGTTGTTGAAGCAATGATGGAAGTGGAAATCGATATTGCATCAAACCGAACTAAAGATGTTTTCGAATTCTTTAAATCTAGCAAATTATTTCAATTCGTAATTACCGTTTGTGATGAAGCAAGTGCTGAACGATGTCCTATTTTCCCAGGTCCAGGACAAAAATTACACTGGTCATTTACTGATCCTTCTTCTTTATCAGGAACACATGAAGAGAAACTATCTTTCACGCGAATCATACGCGACGAAATTAAAAATCGAATAGAAGAATTTGTATTAGCGAATCGTCAAAAATAAAATTCGTTTTACTGTTTTATTTTGTTATGCTTTGATGGCCCAACGCAGCTTTGCAGATTTTGCACGTGGATTAGCATTACATTCTTCGGCAGATGGACGAATTGGTGACATTGTAATTTCGCTATATACGCCTTCACGGAACAAATGTTGAAATGATTTTTTAACACGACGATCTTCTCCTGAATGAAATGAAAGAATTGCAACACGTCCTCCTGAAGCAAGAGCTTCTGGAAGCTTTTCTAAAAACTTATTTAACGCTTCAAATTCATCGTTAACAGTAATGCGCAAAGCTTGAAAACAACGTTGACATGATTTCTTAATTGAATCTTTACGAATATCCTTTGGCAAAAACATTAAAGCTCCTTCAATGATTTCTTGTAATTGAGTTGTTGTTTCAATAACGATTCCGGCTGATCTAAAATTAGTAATTGCATTTGCAATATTTTGCGCATAAGGCTCGTCAGCATTTTCAGTAAAAAGCTCTTCCAATTTTTGTTTAGAAATAGTTTTTAAAAGTGCGGATGCAGGATATCCACTTTTGGGATTAAGTCTTAAATCTAATGGACCTTCAATCTTAAATGAGAATCCTCTTTCAGGATTATCAATTTGCATCGATGAAACGCCTAAATCAGCTAACACAAAATTCATAGGTCCTGCTTCAGCTACTATTTGATCAATAGCAGAAAAATTCATTTTTTTAATCGTTAAAACATCTGAGCCAAAGCCAAGAGTTGTTAATCGCTCTCTAGTTTTAGGTAACTCTAATGCATCAACGTCAATGGCAAATAAATGTCCGTTCGGAACTAAGCATTTCAGTATTTCTAAACTATGTCCGCCATATCCTAGTGTTGCGTCTAATCCAATTTGCCCAGGAGTAATTGATAGAAATTCTAATATTTCATTAACACAAATTGAACGATGCATTCCTGCTGGAGTTCGCCCTTGCTGAATAACTTTAGCAACATCTTCTACATAAGATTCAGCTTGAAGCTCTTTATATTTTTCCTTAAAAGATTTGGGATGAGTTCCTTTGTATCGTTCCCTACGCACATGTTTTGGCTCCTGATCATCCATCATGTAAAGCTATTAAAGTATCAATCTATGTACTAATCAAACTTGCAATAAAATATGCTGCACCAGCAGCTAATGCACCAACCATCATCGTTCTTATTGCACCTTTTAATGGAGGTTGATCAGTAACTTTGCTTTTTAAATATCCAAAAATAAATAGTGCGAGTAATGTTACAATTGCAGAAATTAAAAGTCCATCTTTAGGATGATCAGTAAAGAAATATGCACTTAATGGAATGAATCCACCTACCACATAAGATAAAGCAATGTTTGCGGCACTCTTCTTTGCACGATCCGCTTTTGGTTCTTCCAATCCTAATTCAAAACGCATCATAAATTGCACCCACTTATCATGATTGAGCGATAATTCATCTGCTACAACATCTTGCGTAACTTTTGTGATACCATAATCAGAAAGAATATCTCTGATCTCTTGTTTTTCTCTTTCAGGAACTCTAAGTACCTCATCATATTCACGACGAAGTTCTGCGGCATAATGATCTTCTTCTGTTTTCCCTGCTAAATAACCACCTAATCCCATTGCAATAGAACCTGCAATTATCTCTGCTATTCCTGCTGTAATTACAATTTTATTTAATGCTACGGCTCCACTTAATCCAGCTGCCAAAGCGAAGGGAACCGTCAAGCCATCGGCCATTCCAATAACAATATCTTTTACTACTTCCGAACTTTGAAAATGTTCTTCATCGTGATTATCATGCATAATTTAATATTTATTTTCTAATTGCAATTGGAATAAATTGGTTTTCAAAGATAGAGAAGCTAAATTATCTTCAATTAATTTGACAGAATATTAATGCCATAAAACTATTCTAAATAAGAAAGGCGAACTTTTCAGTTCGCCTTTCTTAAAATCTTAATTAGAAAATTAAGATAATTGCTTATTGATAAGGCTTGTCATTTCAAACATTGAAACTGTTTTCTTACCATTGAATACTTTTACAAGATTCGCATCACCAATAATGTTGCGTCTTTCTTTAGGATCTTGAAGTTTGTTCTTCTTGATATATTCCCACACTTTTTTCACAACTTCAGTACGAGGAAGTGGTTTGCTACCTACAATCGGTGCAAGAATAGCACTGATATTCATAGGGCGCATGAAGGCCGCGTTGGGAGTACGCTTAACTTTTGCTTTAGCAGCTTTCTTAGGAGCAGCGGCTTTTTTAGGAGCAGCAGCTTTTTTAGCAGCAGCTTTCTTAGGAGCAGCAGCTTTCTTAGCAGCAGCTTTTTTAGGAGCAGCAGCTTTCTTAGCAGCTTTTTTTGGTGCAGCAGCTTTTTTAGGAGCAGCTTTCTTTGCAGCTTTTTTAGGAGCCGCAGCTTTTTTAGCAGGTTTTGCTTTTTTGGTTGCCATTTTATTTATCGTTAATGATTTTGAGTTGGGTAAATATACTCTCCCCCTCTGAGCATCACTATGGACACAGAGGGAATTTATTAACAATGCACTACTCGAATTTTGTTAATTTCTTAGAGGGGCGCTAGAGGAGAAAAATATAAGATTTTTTACCCTCTATGCTACGAGGAGAAAAATATTGTTTTCAGAGGAGAAATGATTATTTTTTTTGATGTGCTACTAATAACATCCATGCCTCTGCAATATTGTTATCACTGAGTAATTTATGTGCTGCAAGGTGCACTGCATTTGTTAAATTCTCTGGATCTCCTGCTAAAACGGAAAAAAAATTCTTCACGTCGGAACGATTCTCATAAAGCAACTGTTGTTCTTCATCAGGTAACTTTTCAGTATTACCGAGCATTCCCAAATCATTTCCTGTTAATATTTTACTATTGCGTACTGATTCTGGTAAAGCATCAACACCCATCCCTAAAGTTTTTAAAGGCTTAGGAACTTCAAAAAGACCTTTTGATGCGCGTGTATACCAATCTCCACCTAATCGTGCAACCTGATCAATTTTATGCGGGTCTATAATCCCCTTTTCATTTAAGATGTCATGATTCACATGCATCATAACGATTTCACATATTACTAAATTAGCAGCACCACCTTTTACACCAGTTTGAATTATTTGCTTCACTTTGCATTCTATATGAACAGGCGATTCTTTTACCCTTGGTGGCTTCACAAGCTCTGATGGAATTGGTGTAAATCCCGCCTTCACGAACTCATCAACACCTTTTGGATATTCTGTACTTGCTAACGACATTTGCTGAACCATAGCGTAATTAACAACGTTTATCACCACTTCATCCACTTCCCTTACATTTTCTAAAGTGTTTTTTAGTCCGCCATCCTTCCCTCGTAGCGATGGACTGAAAATTATTAATGGTGGATTCGACCCAAATGCATTGTAAAAACTGAACGGACTTAAATTTATTCCGCCATCACGATTACAGGAACTCACAAAAGCAATAGGTCTTGGAGCAATCGCACTAGTCATATACGCGTGAAATTCAGCTGGTTTAATGTTGCCTGGGATAATTTGGAGCATGGTTGCAATTTGATTTGAAGATTAACACTGCAAAATTGAGAATTTAGTGATTGGTAGATCGTACTTCTGGAAATTTTCTTATTTTTGCAGCCTCAAGTTTGGATTTGTTCTTTATGAGAGGTTTGCGCATGTGTCGTAATTGGTAGCCGAGCCAGACTTAGGATCTGGTGCTGCGAGGCGTGGGGGTTCGAGTCCCTTCATGCGCACAACAACGAAAATCCGAGAATTTTTTCTCGGATTTTCATCAAGTTTTAAATGAAAAATAAATAAAAAGCAGGTTGAGCTCTCTGGCAAGGCCTGCTTTCTCTACAAATTGACAGTTCTGTAAATTAAAACCATTTTTACCCATTCTAGTGTAATACATTCTCAATTCATGAATATCGTACAAGAAAAAATCGATTCTCTTAACGCAGTCTTAAAAGTGCAGCTCAAACCTGAAGATTACAAATCTCAGGTAGATACCGCTGTACGCAAGTATTCCAAAAAAGTATCAATGCCAGGCTTTCGTCCAGGTATGGTTCCAATAAATCTTGTTCGTAAGATGTACGGAAAAGCAATGCTTGCAGAAGAGCTTAACCGTATTGTTGCAGATTCAATAGATAAATATTTAAACGATAATAATATTCAAATCCTTGGCCATCCAATGTCGAAGGCAGAAAGCGATATTGATATCGACTGGGAAAAACCTTCTGATTTCGAATTTGCTTTTGAAATGGGAATGGCTCCTGAAGTAAATGTTACTCTTCCTCCAGCTCACACTTTTGTAACTTATGATATACAAGTAAGCGAAAAGACAATCAATGATGAGGTTGAAAAAATTCAAAAACGTTATGGTGAATATATTACTCCAGAGGTTTCTGATATAGAATGTTCCATCTACGGAAAATTTAATGAGCTCGATACTAACGGCAATATCTTAGAAGGTGGTCATAGCAATCAATCTTTTTTATTATTCGATAAAATAACTGACTCAGAACAACGTCAATTGTTTATTGGTCGTAAGATTGGAGATGTTGTTGACTTCAACCCAGTTGTTGCATTAAAAAGTAGTACTGAAATAAAATATTTATTAGGACTTAAGGAAGAAGATCCGCAAAGCTTTAATAAAAATTTCCGTTGTTCAATAGAACGCATCAATAAGGTTGTTGCAGCAGAGTTAAATACAACTTTATTTGATCGAATATATGGCGCTGATGCTGTAACTGATGAAGCAGGATTTCGTGAAAAGATTCGTTCTGAAGTAGCTGAAGGTTATAAATATGAAAGTGAAAATGCAACGAAACATGAACTAGAAGACATTATGTTGAAAGAATCAGGGCTTAATCTTCCTGATGAATTCTTGAAACGTTGGCTCAAGCGTACCAATGAAAAAATTACAGACGACCAGTTACAATCTGAATATGATCAATATGCTCGTGATTTAAAATGGCGACTCATCGAAAATAAGATCTATAAAGATCAAAACATGGATGTTAGTAAAGAAGAGATTGAGAATTACACCCGTACTATGATTATGGATCAATACCTTCGCTACGGACAAGCTCACATGCTTACTGAAGACTATCTTAAAGAGATGACGGAGAAGTACCTTCAAAACCAAGATTCTGTTCAACGTGCTTTCGAAAGCCTTTCATCACGAAAAGTATTCGAATATGTGAACCAAATCATCTCAAAAGACGTTAAATCTGTAAGTCATGATGAATTTGTTGACATCATGGCAAAACACGAACATCATCACCATTAAGCAAACAAGCTAAAAGTTTATGGACTACCGCAAAGAATTTACCAAATATGCCGTGAAACATCGCGGTATGGGCAGTGCAGGCGTTGACGGATACATCAATTCTGTATATGCTGATTACATTTCTCCAACTATCATCGAAGAGCGTCAATTAAACGTTGCTCAAATGGATGTATTTTCCCGTCTTATGATGGATCGAATCATCTTTTTAGGTGTAGGAATTAATGATTATGTTGCGAATATTATTCAAGCACAATTGCTATTCCTTGAGTCGTCGGATGCAAAACGTGATATCACAATTTACATCAATAGCCCAGGTGGTTCTGTTTATGCTGGCTTAGGTATTTATGACACGATGCAGTGGATTCAACCAGATGTATCGATGGTATGTACTGGAATGGCGGCATCAATGGCAGCTGTACTACTTTGTGCAGGATCAAAAACGAAACGTAGTGCATTAAAGCATTCACGTGTTATGATTCATCAACCAATGGGTGGTGCAGAAGGTCAAGCTTCAGATATCGAAATCACAGCACGTGAAATCCAAAAATTGAAGAAAGAGCTTTATGAAATTATTGCTTTACATTCAGGTAAAGATTACGAGCAAGTTTGGAAAGATTCTGATCGTGATTATTGGATGACCGCTACTGAAGCTAAAGAATACGGAATGATTGACGAAGTGCTCACTCGCACTAAGTAATTGAAAAATAAATAATTTAAAGCCGGCTTTCATAAGAGGTCGGCTTTTTCTTAAATTTGATACCATCGTGAAGAATAAACAGGAAATCGTATGTTCATTTTGTGGTCGTGACAAAAGTCAGGCTAACGTGCTTATTGCAGGCATCAATGGACATATTTGTGATCAATGTATTGTGCAGGCGCAAACAATTATTGGAGAAGAGCAAGATCAAAAGTTAAAAACAACGATTGGTACTCCGCTTACACTTCCAAAACCGACGGAAATCAAAAAATTTTTGGATGAATATGTTATCGGACAAGATCATGCAAAAAAGGTAATGTCGGTTGCAGTTTACAATCATTACAAACGATTAATTCATCGCAGCAAAGCAGGTAAAGACGATGTTGAACTTGAGAAATCAAACATGATAATGGTTGGTGAAACGGGAACAGGAAAAACATTACTTGCAAGAACAATTGCTAAGTTATTGAAAGTGCCTTTTTGTATTGCTGATGCAACAGTTCTTACCGAAGCTGGTTATGTTGGTGAAGATGTTGAAAGTGTTTTAACGCGTTTGCTACAGGCAGCAGATTATGATGTAGCAACGGCAGAGCGTGGAATCGTTTACATTGATGAAATTGATAAGATTGCTCGTAAAGGTGACAATCCTTCAATAACACGAGATGTTTCGGGAGAAGGTGTACAGCAAGGTTTGTTGAAGATGTTAGAAAGCACCATTATCAATGTTCCTCCACAAGGCGGAAGAAAGCATCCTGAACAAAAGATGATTGCCGTTAACACGCAAAATATATTATTTATTTGTGGTGGCGCTTTTGATGGAATCAACAAAATTATTTCTCGTCGATTACAAACGAACGCTATAGGTTACGCACCAAAAAATGACAACGAAAAAGTAGATCGTGACAATGTGATGCAGTATGTAAGTCCTGCTGATTTAAAAACTTTTGGATTAATACCGGAGTTGATTGGTCGTTTGCCAGTAATCACCTACTTACAACCTTTAGATCGTGAAACGCTTCGTTTAATTTTAACAGAACCGAAAAATGCATTAGTTCGTCAATATCAAAAACTTTTCGATATGGAAAATATCAAATTAACTTTTGAAGATGCGCTATTAGATTTCATCGTAGAAAAAGCATTGGAATTTAAATTAGGAGCTCGTGGTTTACGTGGTATCTGCGAAGCAATTATGCTTGATGCAATGTTCGAATTGCCTAGTGCGAAAAATCCTAAAGAGTTTGAAATTACGCTTGCTTACGCTAAAGATAAATTGAATAAATCTACATTAAGTCAATTGAAAGTAGCTTAAAACTGTATAAGGATTTTTGCTACAGATAAAATTGAAAATTAAAATTGAGTTATACTTTTCAATTTCCGCAATTACAACTTGGGGAAAAATAAATTTGCGTATCAGGCATAAGATTGCTTATTTGTCGTTGGGCAGATTCGGAGAAAAGTATTCCACGCAACTCGAAAACTTTTAGGTTGTGAAGATTTTTCATCTCTTCGGGAATCGTTGCGAGTTCATTGTCCCACATCTCTAAAACTTCTAAATTTTTTAGCAATCCAATTTCATGTGGAAGTCGTTCGATTAAATTTCGATTTAATCCTAGAAAAATAAGATTTTCTAATTGTCCGATGGAATCTGGAATAGCTTTTAACTTGTTATTACTGATCTCTAAATGTTGCAAAGTTTTTATGCGACCAATCCAATTAGGAACCTCTTTGATATTATTATTTGATAATTTTAATATTTGCAAATGTGGAAAGCGCAATATTTCTTCAGGAACAACTTTTAATTTTTTTCTACTTAAATCTAATTTGTAAACTGAATCTGGTTGTTGTAATGCTTGTGCCAATGTGAAATATGTTTTTGCAGACTTCATACTCACTGAATCAAGCAATGTCTGACCTTCCATTTTACCAAAAAGTAAAATAAATAAAAACAGAAATAAGAGTAAATTCTTTTTCAATACAATTTTGTTAATGATATAAAGGTAACGGTTTGAAACAGTTAATATTTCCTCGTTAAACTTTAATGTTTAACGTTAATCATGCTAAGTAGTTCCAGACTCTTTGCCTTATCCTCATTCATTTGAACAATTAAATCAGCAGCTGAATCAAACTTTATATCTCCACGTAAAAAATCTTTAAAAGTTAATGTAACTAGTTCGTTATAAATATCCCCATCGAAATTGAAAATATTTACTTCAATACTGCGCTCTCCATTGTCAAACGTAGGGCGATTTCCAATGCTTAAAACCCCTTTATAAGTTTCTCCTTTCACCTCTACTAATACGGCGTAAACTCCCATTGCGGGGACTAATTTATCCTTATCAAGTGGCAACAAATTGGCTGTTGGAAAACCTAAAGTCCGACCTAATTGTTTGCCTTTTTCAACTCTTCCTGTTATCTGATAATCATATCCAAGTAAATGTGCGGCATCCTTAATATCTCCATGAAATAGTGCTTTTCGAATCCTTGTTGAACTTATCGCAACCTCATCAATGTCCTGTTCTGGTATCTCCTCCACTTTAAATCCGTAACTCGGTGCGAGCTCTGCCAATTCCTTAAAACTACCTTTTCTATCATGTCCAAACTGATGATCGTATCCAATAACGAGGGAATGAACGCCTAGCTTTTTCACTAAAATCTCTTCAATAAATGTTGTATGTTCCATCTGTGAAAACTCTTTAGAAAAAGTATGAATAACAAGATGTTGAACACCATGTTGACTTAATAATTTCACCTTTTCATCAAGTGAACTTAATAGTTGCAAATCATTTTGATTAGGGAAAAGCACTTTGCGAGGATGAGGGTGAAAGGTGAGTAGCACGACCTCTCCATTTGCCTGACTAGCAATGTCCTTTAAGCGAGATAAAATCTTTTGGTGTCCCAAATGAACTCCATCAAAAGTCCCAATGGTCACGATTGGCTTTTCTAGGCGAGGAAACTCTTCTAAATCACGATAAATCTGCATAAAATGGGGTCGAAATTGCGGTACTTAATTGGCTCTGAAAATTAATTTTCAACACTTTATTTTTTATGTTAACAATTTTCGAGACCGCTAAATTAGAATTTCCATCGCAGCTTTGTCCTTTTTAACTATTTTCGCAGTCTCAAAATCAAATAATAATTCTGTTTGCAATGAATAAAGGTAAAATCGTTCAGGTAATCGGTCCAGTAATCGACGTTAGTTTCGAAGGTGATGGAGTTGAATTACCGAATATCCTAGAAGCTCTTGAACTAACACGTCCAAATGGTCAGAAGATAATTTTGGAGTGTCAACAACACATTGGTGAAGATACTGTACGCGCCATTTCTATGGATTCAACTGATGGTTTAGTTCGTGGAATGGAAGTTCGTTCTACTGGATCAGCCATCAAAATGCCAATTGGTGACGCGATTAAAGGTCGTCTTTTCAACGTT
>JBBRAW010000059.1:0-19753 GCA_038206385.1 Bacteroidia bacterium
TCGGCTGACCGACAAATTTTATTTGCGTATTTTTATCCACGTCATGGTTTTTGTTGTACAAAACAAAATTACGACAGTTGAGTAAGTGGTCGAAAGACCACTTACTCTTTTTTAAAACTTTAGTCGGTTACTAGTGATAAAATATAATAAATAAAATGGCTTCAGGAAAAAAATTTCGTTTTATGGCAAGCATTCGAAGAAAAGATGATGCTCCGGAATTTGGCTTTGGTAACAATGCAAATAATGCACAACAAAGAGTACTAAATCCTGATGGATCGGCAAATATTGCTCGTATTGGTGAAAATAAATTTAGCCTTATTAATATTTACCACGCTTTAGTGACAATGTCATGGGCGAAGTTTTTTTTGATAGTTTCTTGCTCGTACATGACAGTAAATTTTCTATTCGCCATTTTATATTATTGTGTTGATCCTAATGCCATAAGTGGTATGATTTATTCCTCCGAATTACAAAAATTCGAAGAGATATTTTTCTTTTCAGCTCAATCACTCACCACTGTAGGTTACGGGCGATTAAATCCTACTGGAACTTTTAATAGTAGCATAGCATCAATTGAATCGTTTATTGGATTATTAGGTTTTGCATTAGCTACTGGATTGTTGTATGGGAAATTCTCGAGACCGACAGCTAAATTATTATACAGTGAAAATGCATTGATAGCTCCTTACTCAAATCCGAGATTTATGGATAAAGCAAATTCTGCTTTGATGTTTAGAATTACAAATGCTCGTTCAAATCAATTAATAGAAGTTGAATCTCAAATATTATTTTCTTATAATGAAGAAGTAGAAGGGAAATTAATTCGAAGATTTCAGCGATTAAAATTAGAAGTTGAAAAAATAAGTTTTTTGGCAATGTCATGGACGATTGTACACCCAATAGACGAGGAAAGTCCTTTGCGGGATTTAACAAAAGAAGATTTTGAAAGTGTGGATGCCGAATTTTTAATAAACATAAAAGCTATTGATGATACTTACGTTCAACAAGTATATGCGCGTTCTTCTTACAAGTGGCAAGACCTAGTATGGAATGCAAAATTTGTATCCGTAATTACGCAAGCGAACGATGGAAGAACGGCAATTGATCTAAGAAAAATAAGTTCTTACGAAATAATAAGTTAAACGCATAAATAAATTGAAACAATTTCGACTCATCCCACTTCTTCTTTTTCTATTTCCAAATTCACTTCTAGCACAAAATAATTCAAGAGAAACGCAATTATACAACTATGCTTATAAATTAGAAATTGATGGTAAGCTTAATGAATCCATTTCCATTTTCAAAAATTTGCTTCGCAGCGATTCTAATAATATAAATTTATTACAAAATACATCCATTTTATATTCAAAAATTGGACATGCTTTGCCTGACGAAACAACAGGTAAATATGATTGGTATGTAACCGCAGATTATCTTGCAAAGAAAGCTATTGTCATCAATAATCAAAGCGCTGATGCGCATTATGCACATGCGTTAGCGATCGGATTATTAAGTGAGAAGGCTGGTTTCAAGACTAAAATAAATAATGCAAAACTTATTAAAACCGAAGCTGAGTTAGCAATAAAATTAAATCCAAAATTACCAGGACCTTATCACATTTTAGGAAGATGGCATACAATCGTTGCTGGATTTAACACATTTGAAAGAGCAATGATCAGCGCTCTATTTGGTAAAATGCCTGGAGGTAGCTATGAAGATGCGATTCTTAATTTCCAAAAAGCGATTTCATTAGAGCCATCGAATTCAATTCATTATTATCAGTTAGCGCTCACGTACGAATTAAGAAATGCAAGTGGGGATATCGATCTCGCAATTTTAAATGCAACAAAAGCAACAACTTTCCCTACAAAAAATGACGATCAAATAAATACCAAAAGAGAATGTGAGAAATTAATCGCTAAACTCAAGAAAAAATAAGCTAATCTTAAAGTTGCTTATTTTTTCTTCCACGGTAAAAACTCATGTAACTCAGGAACCAATTTAAAGAATACTGTGGCGCCGATATATAGCATAGAAATTACAATTGACCTAAAAAAGATATCTAGTACTGGTATATATAAAGAAGGGATTAAATAATTTACTGCAAAACAACCAATAATCATTAATAAAATTAATATCGTTGATTTATCATAAGGCTGAAAGTGAAAATATCGCCATACCATTAAATAATTTGCACCATTGTAGATGATTTGCGAAACAGTAGTAGCGATAGCTGCTCCAATTAATCCAATTCTTGGAACAAGTAATATCTGAAGTATGAAATTAATCACAACTAATAATACCATGATAATTGCACCTGGTTTATATTTATGTGAGTAAAGAAGAATTGCATTATTTAATCCAGTTGCCATATTAAACAATGAACTAATGCTAATTATTAAAACTACATAATGTCCTTCACTGTATTTTGCTGGAAGGAAATTTAAAAGATTAACAATATTTACATTTATTCCTACGAAAAGCAGTCCGCCGATTAAAAGTAAATATTTAACACTTTTATTATAAATTTTTTGTATTTCAATTTTATTATTTTCATTCCATGCATAAGAAATTTTTGCAGAAGCGATTTTTTCTAAAGCTCCTAAAGGCGCTTCAATTACTGTTGGAATAAATGCAGCAATAGTATAGATTGCTACATATTCCAAACTCATAAACTTAGCAAGCATTATAGTTGATAATTCTTTAAATCCTACTGCCGAAACAGTGCCTGTCCATAAGATTAAACCATAAGTGAACATTTCATTTAATGATTGCTTTTTAAAGAAACTCCACTCAATCATCCACCCTGGAGTTTCAACATAATATAAATACGCGATGAGCAATAATAATTGCACAAAATAAATTCCAATGAAACTATATACAAGTTGAGAAAAGCTAAGAAGGTGAAAATGATAAATGGTTACTACAACCATTACTAAAATCCGTACTAGAACATCATTGATAAATGGAGGAACTGTTGTTTTAAGTCGAACAATTAAATAAGTTGTCATAGTAAAAATGGCAGAAAAAATTGCAATCATTGGAAAAATACAATTGTAATACTCCACAAATAATTTAGATTTAGTCTGATAAACAGACATCACATAATTTTTTGTTAGCCATAATAGAAGAAAGCTAATTAATAATCCAAGAAACGTAACCAACATTGCAAATCCGATATAACCATAGTTTTGTTTCTCGGGGTTATTAAAAGTTGGGAAATATTTATTTGTAATATTGTTTACACCAAGAGGAACAAAAGTTGCCACCAAAAATGAAAATGAAAATAATATTCGGGTAAGCCCCAATTCTTCCGGAGTCAAAAACCGTGGTTGAATAACAAACAAACTAACAAAGCCTAATGCAATTCCAGCATAGGCGCTCAATAAATTTTTTAAACTTTGTCGTTGTATTACTCCCAAGATGAGCAAAACTAACTATTCATTACAATATTGCCTTACTTTTGCAACAAATTCACGCATCATCTTATGGCTCGAATTCTAAGTCTTATGCCTTATCATGTTTTTCCTCCTCAAACTGGAGGACAAAAGGCGATTTTCTCTTTCACTAAGGCTCTTGCCGAAAGCCATGATGTAATTGCGGTATCTACTAACTTAAATACAAATCCCGAAAAAGCACCTTTCGAACTTCTTAACTTTTTCGGACCAACTCGTTGGAGATATTTTAACATTTTAGATGTATTTAAAGTGTATCAACTTTGTAAGCGAAAACAAATTGAATATTTAATTACCGATCATCCCTATTACGGATGGCAAGCTTATGTACTGAAAAAGCTACTTAACATCCCATGTTATGTCCGATCACACAATATCGAATATCAACGATTCAAATCATTAGGAAATCCAGTTTGGCGTATACTCTATCTCTACGAACGATGGGTATACCGATTTGCGGATACATTGTTTTGCATTACTGACGAAGATCGTGATTTTGCTAGAAAACAATTCAACTTATCCGATGAACATTGCCAAACACTTGCTTACGGAATACCCTATCAAAATCAGCCATCTACATTTCCTGTCGAACGAAAAATAATTCAAGAAGAACAAAATATACCGGATGGAATTCCAATTTTACTTTTTAACGGTGCACTCGATCACAAAGCAAATCAACAAGCTTTAGAGATTATTCTTTATCAAATAAATCCAGAAATAAAAAAGAGAATTCACAATTACAGAATTATTATTTGTGGAAGGCGAATGCCGGATTATATTAAAAATCTTCCAGAAAAATTATGGGAAAATATTATTTACACAGGTTTTGTTGATGATATTGATCTGTACATTAAGGGAGCAGATGTACACATCAATCCAATAATTTCTGGTGGTGGTGTAAAAACAAAAGTAATAGAGGCTTTGGGATATAGTAAGCCTGTGATTTCCTTTTTCACTGGAGCAGTTGGAGTAAAAACAGAACTTTGCGAAAACAAATTATTTATTTGTGATGATAACGACTTTCTTTCATTTGTAGATTTAATTCAACAAGCAATTGCAACGAAGCCGACTCCTTGTCCTCAAAAATTTTATGAATATTATTTTTTAGAAAATATCATTGCTAAAATGGATCAATATTTCAATTGATTTTGTTTTCTAACAATCTAGATCACTTTATAAAAATATGGCTTACCAGAAATAATTTTTGGGCTCAACAGTACTAATTTAATAATATTTTTTAAATATAAAAACGGAGAGGTTATCCAAGCCTTCCATTGATCTAAGTTAAATGCTATTGTTAAAATGTTGCCGATAAAAAATATTGGAATCTCAAGAATATAAAAAGCAAGAATCAATAAAAACCAAGTAATACCAAATTGTTTTCGGATTCTCAATAAATTAGAAACCATCAACTGAAATCCTCTTTTATCATATAACGAATAATAGCCTTTAGCATGCGCTCCAAAAAAATCATTACTACTCCCTCCTTCAAGATGAGTAATGGCAATGTTGCTATAAATTACAAGTGCTCCTTTTTTGCCAATTCGCCAACACCACTCTACTTCTTCTGCATATAAAAAGAAATCTTCATCCATTAATCCTACGGTCGAAACCACTTCTTTTTTAATCATTAAAAATGCACCATTAATCCAATCTATTTCTTGTCTTTCAACTGCTGATTTAGCATGAGGAATAGGAGCCTTTATTGCATATGCGATAGTGCGAATGAACTTGCCAAAATAAGGAAGTGGTAATAAAAAATTTAATCCCCCTTTCACAAAGAAACTTCCTGAAATCTGTTCACTACCATCTTTACTCAACAATTGAATGCCGCATGCCAAAGCATTGTCATGTTCAAATTTTGAAATACATTTATCAATAGCACTATTTATAATAATCGTATCAGAATTCAGCAATAAAATTGCATCGCCTGTTGCTAATCGAATTCCAATATTATTGGCTCTTGAAAAGCCAGCATTATATCCACTTTCAACCCATTTTAAATCAGGAAATTTTGATAAAAGTTCATTTGAAAAATTAGGTTGCGAACCATTATTTACAACAATTATTTCAAAGGAAGATTGATGCGTTTCATTGTAGATTGAGTCAATGCAATTCAACAATAATTCAGGAGTATGGTAATGCACCAGAATGATTGAAACCTGAGTTGATTCTCCCAACTTAATTTTATTAATTCTTTATTGTCAAAACTTCAATGCTATCAACTCGAACATCCTTCGAAAACTCAATAATATGTCCTGCAAGCCATTCTTTTGATAATTCAAATTTTGGTTTTTCTTTAAAAGCCACAAACCCTAATGTTATGGCAAGATGTTCATCTCTAAAAGCATAGTCAAATAATATAAAATAATTAAATCCAGCTTTAGTTAATAAATTTACAACTTCTTCTTTATCAAATAATGACTTATGTAATTGCTCTAACCACCATCCATCAACATGCTCTGGATCGCCATGTGTGAATCGATAAACATGATATAAATCGAATGTATCAGAAAGTAATCCTTTCTTTTTTTCTATATAAGCCATCGCTACTTTTTCGAAATCAGGAAAACCCACAAAAACAATTTCACCTTCTGGTTTTAACGCCTTATATATACTTGAAAGACATTTTACGCGATCGCTTTTATATAAATGCTCAAAAAAAGCGTTACTAAATACTTCTTGCAAACTGTTATCAGGAAAAATTGAAAGATCACTGCAATCATGGGAAATATCTGTTGCTAAAGTTGTTCTAAAATCGACGTTTATAAATCCGCTCATTTTAATGTCACCACAACCAAGATGGACTTTGTTTGTTTTTTCCAATAAGCTCAATACATGGTTCCTTTTTGCATTTAAATTTTCTAGATTTCTTTGTGAAGCCTTTTTAAAAGGAAGGAAAAGTAATTTTTTTATTTCCAGTAGTATAGCCATTTTTAAAAGATATTAATATTTATTTAGATATAATTTTGTACCTTAATTGTGCACCCTTTTTTAACAAAAATCTTAATAAAGGTAATTTAATTGAATATTTTTCTTTGTAATTATATATGAAACTGTCTATATCAATTCCTTCGCAGTAACCCAATGATTTCCACAACCCATTATAAATTGGATGAAAATTATAAATGTATTTAAAATTAAAATCATCAATTGATTTCCAAAGTCTAAAATAACTTTCGATATTGAAATCTTTAACATGTCCCCAATTTCTAAGTTTGAATAATATTTGATCTTCATCACGAGCCCATGTATGATGAAACAAATACATATTTGTGTAATCAATAAAATGCTTACTTCGACGTGCCGAAGTATAATCCGGAAAATTGGTGGCAATCACAACTGTTTCAAAACAATCTTTTATAAAGATAAATCCGTTTTCACTTTGTTTAAACAATGGAATTAGAAAAGCTCCAATATCTACAGGATTTTTTTCAGGGTTTTTAAGGAAATCTTTTTTGCTTTTTAAATAAGAAACGAACTTTGGAAAATCAATGAAATATTCGTCAGTATCAACTTGAATATGCCAACCTCCTTCGCCCATAAATTTTGAAAGTAAATTTCGTTCTCTAGTATCGTTTTCCATTGCGCTTAATTCAAGTATATGGAAGTTATCAAAATAAATTTTAATTTTATTTTCAATATCTATCGCCTTTATCCAAGAAAAAAAACTCTCTTCAGGGAAGTCGAACTTATTTCCACTCCAAGATTTATATTCATTATCAATAGCAATACAAATCAAATCAGATTCATCATAAACTAAAGGAAGTGAATACTTTAAATATTTAAAATCAAATGAAACTAAAAAGCCAACTTTGATAATAGGATCAATCATTTAACATAAGTTTTCTAAATTCTGCTTTATCTGAATATGCAATAAATAAATTATCAGTGTTATATTTACTAAATAAGAAATTTCTACTGTCAGCATGATTGTGAAGTGTTTCAACTTTCATAATACCATCTTTACATAAAGTATAAAAAATGTAACCTAATTCTTTAAAATATGACTGTATTTTATATGAATGCTGCGGATCTAGCTTTCCTTTCATTGAAGGAAATTCATTTATTAAAATTTCATAAATTAAAACTTCGCATAAAATAACTGGTTGAAATTTTCGAATTGTTTCAACCGCTCCTTTTAAAACTTGTATTTCAAAATATTCAACATCTAATTTTATCAAATCAATATTACTAATTGAATTTGAATCTACCCAAGTATCTAATCGAAATAATGGAACTTGAATTGCACGAATTTCTTTATGCCACTCATTCGTAAACCCTTCGTTTATTGAGGTGACTGAGGAAGTAATATTTGGGTCAATTGGTACATTCAGAGTTACTGAACCATTCATATCACCCAAAGCAATTTCATTAATTTGAACTTGATTAACTATTGAATTTAAGAAAATATTTTTTTTGATTTTCTTAGAATTTGAATCATAAGGTTCAAAAGCATAAATTTTAGTATTAGGATTTACTAATCCAGCCATTACGGAATAAATACCTTGATTCGCGCCAATATCTAATATCGATTTCGAATAATGTACTAAATTTAAAAAGGCCATTAATTCTTCTCTTTCCCAGTTTGTTTCTGGATTAGAAAGCTGTTTAATAAGGGCATCATTGTAGCTTCCGTCAACTTTAAATTTCACACCTAAATAGTTAACATTTAAAATAGAAGGAGTAGATAATTGAAGAGTTTTTAACAATAAACTATGAAGTTTATTTACAAATGACAATAAATATTTTAAAATTAGATACATTATACTTTAGCTTTATTACGTATTTCTGAAACAATTAAAAATCCCAATAATACTATCAACAACACCGATCCCACCAAAGAAATTTTCTCACCAGCTTTATAAACTTCAGGTTCGAATTTAAATTCGATGTTATGATTTCCAGATGGAATTTTCATTCCACGTAAAACATAATTAACACGAATATGATTTACCAGCTTGTTATCAATATAAGCATTCCATCCTTTAGGATAATAGATATCAGAGAACACTGCTAGCTGATCCTTTGTGGAGTTCGAAATATATTTCAAATCATTAGGAGCATAACTCGTTAACTTAATTATGGCAGAAGAATCTTTCCCTGCTACTAATCCTTTTATTTCATCAGCATAGCGTTGATCTATCACAGCAGAAGTTTTTGTATTCATGCTATCCAACTCTTTCATCTCAGCATCCGAATTAGCAACAACTTTCCAGTTATCAACAAACCATGCATTACCCAAAGCTCCATTATTTAATTGAACCATCGGCGAATGATCTTGCGGATTTTGTACAATAAAATATTTCGTATTCAACATATTCAATACATTCATATTGCCTTTGCTGATTTGATACTCTATTAACTCCTGATAGCGCTTCAATTTCGCTCCGTGATATCCACCAATCGATTTATGAAAGTACGACGTGCTTGCATCATTAAAAGTGCTTACAGAAGTATTCATGACTCTGTAATACGTTTTATCCTGCAAAATTTGCTCATCTGCAGCTGACATCTCAAACGGTTTCTCTGCATTCGATTTAGAAGTAAAATTGCTATCATTCAAAAAACGTTTATCCACACCTACCATATCAAACAGGATGAAGAGTGCTAAACCACAAAGCAAATACGATGATTTCAATTTGCCTTTTAACCAAAACCACATCAAGCCAAAACCAATTGTTACAAAAAATAATGATCTCAAAGCATCTAATCTCAATGCGCTTTCGCGATCACGAACTAATGCAGACAATAGCCATTCGTATTGTTTTAATTGCTCATCACCAAGTCCGCGGAAATCACAAAACATACCTGGTAGTAAAACGAATAACGCACAAATACCTCCAACAATATAAAACGAATACAATAATGCTTTTTTGAGTTTTTCTTTATCTACACCATTCTCCATAAATTTCATTACTGCAAGAGAAGCACCCAATGGAATCGCAAATGAAACAAGTACCAACATCATCGATACAGCTCTAAATTTATTGTATGCCGGAAAATGATTGAAAAAGAAATCTGTTAACTCATGAAAATTTTTCCCCCATGCTAATGTGATCGACATAACGCTTACTGCTATTAACCACCATTTCATTCTTCCTCTTAATAAAAACATCGCCAATACAAACAAAAAGAATGGTATGGCTCCATTATAAACTGGGCCCGAGGTCATTGGTTGTTGACCCCAATAAAGTGGAGCCGCTTTTACAAATGATCTTGCTTGATCTTCACCTGCATTTTGTACTAAAGCTTTATAAGTGCCAGAATTTTCACCTAATTGATAAGATGATGATCCTCCATTAAAATTTGGAATTAATAAAGTTAAGGTTTCCATTTTTCCATAACTCCAATCTGTAGCATAATCTTGATCTAATCCAGTACTAGCTTTTTTCTCTGTTAATTCCGATGCTCCTCTGGTTGAAAATTGACCGTACTCATAGGTACCCCATAAACTTGGAATGTTTGGTAACACAGCTAAAACAACTGCAACTACCAATACTAAACTTGCTTTAATAAAATCTCCAATACTTTTATTAATCAACGCATTTATTCCTTCGCATAGCACCAACACTCCTATCGCTAGTGAAAGATAATAAGTGATCTGTAAGTGATTCGCATAGATCTCTAATGAAAGCGCCATAGCTGTTAAAACCCCTCCTTGCCATATCTTCCCTCGATAGGCCATCAAGACACCAGCAACTACCAAAGGTAAAATCGCTAACGCATGTACTTTCGAATCATGACCCGCCTGTAAGCAAACAAATTGATAGGAACAAAATGCATACGCAAATGCTCCTCCTATTGCTAGTCGATAATCTGCTTTTAAACTTATCAATAATAGATAAAATCCTATTAAACTTAGAAATATCAAATTTGCTGGAGCTGGTAACCATAGCCATAAAAAAGTATTCACAAAACGAATTAAATTTCCTGTATAAACAACAGAAATCTGATATGCTGGCATTCCCGAAAACATGGAATTGGTCCACAAAGCCTCATTGCCCGTTTGGTTTCTGAAATCAGTAATCTCTTTCGACATTCCAATCCACTGGCCAATATCATGTTGCTGAAGTGCCTTCCCTGATAATATGGGAGAGAAATACATGATTGTAACCAATAGAAATACCCCAATTGCAATAAGATGAGGCTGTAATTGTTTGAAAATTGAGTTTTTCATTCGCAGTTTAATTCGGACTCCGAAAATACAGCGAAAAAATGAAAGTGAAGGCCCTCTAAACTAGTCTTTAATTTCAACGTAGTCAACGTATTCACCATTTTTGCTACCTCGGTTGTCTTTGTTGAGTGTGTTATTTTCCTCCACAGTGACTTGTCCATCTGGCTTTTTAGGTGCTGTTTGTTGCTGCTGCATGTTATTCATGTTTTTAAATACACCCTTAGTAATAGCATTCATAACCATGAAAAATATATATCTTCTGAAAACAGAAAACAATAGAAATATCACCAATAATACAAGAAAGAAATCTGACATATTTTTAATCTTTTATGTTCAAACGTTTTAATTTACAAATTATTTAATATTCGTCTTACAATAAGTGGTTTAAATTTAACCTCCACCGCTAATTTATGTAATTTATCTCGATAAATAAAGATTTCTTTCTCCATATATCTCCTGAAAAAAATCATCTTCCAAATCATCAATAAAATAAATTGCTTCACCTGTAGATTTCATCTCTGGACCAAGCTCTTTATTCACATCCCTAAATTTTTCGAATGAAAAAACTGGAACTTTTATAGCATATCCATCCAACTTAGGATTGAATTTAAAATCCTTAACTTTATTTACTCCCAACATTACTTTGGTAGCAAAATTTACATAAGGTTCATCATACGCTTTCGCAATAAAGGGCACAGTACGTGAAGCTCGAGGATTAGCTTCAATCACATAAACTACTTCATCTTTAATTGCAAACTGAATATTTATTAATCCAATCACCTTCATCGCTAAAGCAATTTTTTGCGTTATTTCTTTAATCTGAATGATAACATTATCACTTAAATCAAAAGGTGGCAAAACTGCATTACTATCACCTGAGTGAATTCCTGCTGGCTCAATATGCTCCATTATTCCTATGATGTAAGCTTCTTCCCCATCACAAATTGCATCAGCTTCGGCCTCTATTGCACGCTCTAAAAAATGATCTAACAAAACTTTATTACCTGGATTATCTTGCAATAAATTTACAACATGTGTTTCTAATTCTTGTTCATTAATTACAATCTTCATACTCTGTCCACCCAACACATAACTCGGACGAACAAGCAAAGGAAATCCCAATTCACGTGATAATTTCACACATTGATCAGCTTCTTCAATAACAGCAAACTTCGGATAAGGAATTCCCAAATCTTTTAACAGATTTGAAAAACTTCCTCTGTCTTCTGCAAGATCAAGCGACTTGAAACTAGTACCAATAATTTTGATTCCGTATTTATCAAGTTTCTCTGCCAACTTCAATGCGGTTTGTCCTCCTAATTGAACAATTACTCCTTCTGGCTTTTCATGCAAAATAATATCATAAATATGCTCCCAAAAAACTGGCTCGAAATAAAGTTTATCAGCAATATCGAAATCAGTGGAAACAGTTTCTGGATTACAATTTATCATGATGGTTTCATAACCACATTCCTTTGCAGCAAGAACACCATGAACACAACTATAATCAAATTCAATCCCCTGCCCTATTCTATTCGGACCACTTCCTAAAATGATAACTTTCTTTTTATCAGATACTATAGATTCATTTTCCCTTTCGAAAGTTGAATAATAATAGGGAGTACTCGCTTCAAATTCTGCAGCACAAGTATCAACAATTTTATAAACACGATTGATGTTCATGTTCGTTCTCTTTGCATGTACTTTACTTTCTAAACATCGAAGTAAATGTGCTACTTGACGATCAGCATATCCTTTCTGTTTCGCCTCTAACATCAACTCGCGCGGTAAGGTGTCGAGCGTGTACTTTTCAATCTCTCTTTCTAGTTCAACAAGTTCTTCTATTTGATTTAAAAACCAAGAATCAATTTTTGTGAGTTTCTTAATCGTTGTAAATGGAATCCCCATTTTAAAAGCATCGTAAATATGAAATAGTCTATTCCAACTCGGATTTTTTAAACTCTCTAATATTGCATTTTGATCCGTTAATTCTTTTCCATCAGCACCCAATCCATTGCGTTTTATCTCTAACGATTGACAAGCTTTTTGTAAGGCTTCTTGAAAACTTCTTCCAATGCCCATCGCTTCACCAACCGATTTCATCTGCAAGCCCAAATGGCGATCTGTACCTTTAAATTTATCGAAATTCCATCTAGGAACTTTTACAATTACATAATCAATAGTGGGTTCAAAAAAAGCAGAAGTATTTTTTGTAATTTGATTTTGTAACTCATCTAAATTATAACCTATCGCAAGCTTAGCGGCAATTTTTGCAATAGGATATCCTGTAGCTTTTGATGCTAATGCAGATGAGCGTGAAACACGTGGGTTAATTTCAATTACGATAATTTCTTCGTCATCTTGTGGATTCACAGAAAACTGAATATTACATCCACCAGCAAATTGACCAATGCCATTCATGCACTTGATTGCAAGATCACGCATACGCTGATAGGTACGATCGCTCAACGTCATTGCTGGAGCAACAGTTATTGAATCTCCTGTATGTATCCCCATCGGATCAAAATTTTCGATGGAGCAAATGATAATCACATTGCCAACACTATCACGCAAAAGTTCTAACTCAAATTCCTTCCATCCCATTATGCTTTGCTCAACCAAAACTTCGTGAATCGGAGAAGCATGCAATCCATGATTCAAAGCAGCATCAAATTCTTCTTGTGAGTTTACAAATCCTCCACCAGACCCACCAAGAGTAAACGAAGGTCGAATCACTAATGGAAATCCAATCTCTTGAGCAATTTCTTTACCTTCTAAAAAAGATTTAGCTGTTCTACCTTTGCAAACATTAGCACCTAATTCAAGCATCCTCAATCGAAAACGCTCACGATCTTCTGTTGTCTTTATTGCCTCTATATCAACACCAATAATTCGAACTCCAAACTTATCCCATAAACCAGCCTTCTGACAATCAATCGCCAAATTCAAAGCAGTTTGTCCTCCCATTGTAGGAAGTACCGCATCAATATTATGCTTCTCAAGAATCCAAGCAATAGACTTCTTATTTAGTGGCTTCAAATAAATATGATCAGCAGTAACTTTATCTGTCATGATGGTCGCAGGATTTGAGTTGATAAGAACAACCTCAATTCCTTCTTCCTTTAATGATCGAGAAGCCTGACTACCAGAATAGTCGAACTCACATGCCTGACCAATAACGATAGGACCACTTCCAATGATTAATACAGTTTTTATAGAATGATCGCGCGGCATGATGAGATTTTATTTGATGCTAAAAGATTGGAATTAACGGGATTGTTAAATGGAAATAAATCTCCACTCATTGAACTATTGAAATGGTTAAAAAGTGAACTGTTTTTTTGAGAAATTAATAATATCAAAAACTGGAGACTGATATTTAATGAATAAGTGAAATTTTTATTCAGCATCCTGATAATATTAACGAGTACAAAAGTAAGTAAAAAGCCTCCTTTTTTTTTGAATGTTAATAAATCACTTTGAACGATTTAATTCATTAATTTGCAAGAGATAAGCATGAACCAAAATTTACATTTCCTAACTTATGAAAAACATACGCTTCCATACAGGCGATATGGTATTGGTCCGGAATTATTGGTTGCATTTCATGGTTACGGGCGAAGTGGAGAAGACTTTTCAGTTTTTGAAAAAGACCTAGGACATGCTTACACCATTATTGCATTCGACTTTTTCTACCATGGTGCAAATGCAGATGAATTAGAAATACAAGTTGAGCCACTAACAACAGCTATTCTTTCAAACATGCTCGAGAAATTACTTTGGGAAGAAAAAAAAGTGAGATTTTCAGTGATGGGATATAGCCTTGGTGGAAAATTAGCCTTAGGATTTGTTCATCGTTTACCACATAGAATTCATGAACTTTTTCTTCTTGCTCCAGATGGCTTTACTTATGATATTGCTCGAAAATTCCTATCTAATACGTGGTTCGGAAAGCAAATTAGCAAATTAGCATTAAGCTACCCTAAAGTTTTTATGTATACAATTAAACTAGGAGGCAAAATAAAACTTTATGATCAAAAGCAGCAACATTTCTTTTTAAAGAACATCGAAACAAAAGACCAACGATTAAGAGTTTATAGAACTTGGCAAACAATCAAAAAGTTTTCTTTGCATCTTGGCCTTGTTCAACATTATCTTAATACACGACCTATCCGCTTCGAACTTTTTTTTGGATTACATGATAAAATTGTTCCTTCAACTGTTACTTCAAAATTTATTCGCAAATTAAAACAAAAAGAGGTTTTACATTTACTAGATTGTGGCCATCAAATTTTTCAAAAACACGAAGATATAAGCAGGATCATTCTCCAAAACTCTAGTAATAATTAAAGTTATTACGCTGCGTCTCTGCGAGAATCATTCTTTGCGCCTTAGCGTCTCTGCGAAAATCATTCTTTGCGCCTTAGCGTCTCTGCGAGAATCATTCTTTGCGCCTGTGCGCCTGTGCGAGAATCATTCTTTGCGCCTTTGCGAGAATCATTCTTTGCGCCTTTGCGTCTATGCGAGAATCATTCTTTGCGCCTTTAAGAATAAAAAATTAGGGCACCCCATTTTGTGAGATGCCCTTGTAAAGGTCTTATTTAAGAGGGTAATATTATTTTCTCCAACTTCTTTCGTCAGATACTGTTAATTTTTTACGTCCTTTTTTACGACGAGCTGCCAATACCCTGCGACCGTTAGCAGAAGACATGCGCTCACGGAATCCGTGTTTATTTCTGCGTTTACGTAATGAGGGTTGATAGGTCCTTAACATAGCGATGTTTAAATTAATTGATAATGGACGGCAAAGATAGGAAAATTATAATTCTATCAAAACAGAAACTTAAATATTATAATATTTGTCGTGCAAGATAGACAACTACCTTCTGTTCAAAAACCTCCGAAGGGAAGAAGTTATTGATAGGATAAAGTTCTGGAAGCTTTCCAAATGACAGTAATTCCTCACGTAAATCACCACCCTTCAATACAATCCATCCATTTGGTAAACTACCTTCCTGCCCAGAAATTAATTGAGCTCTTGTCCAACTTACTAAGTCAGACATTGGTGCTGCTGCCCTAGAAACCACATAATCTAATTTAAGTTTTTGCTCTTCAGCTCTTCCTCTTATTACTTCCACATTGCTTAAACCTAATTGAAGTACTATATCATGAACTGCTTTTATCTTTTTTTCAATCGAATCGATAAGAAAGAATTTAACATTGGGGTTTAAAATAGCTAATGGAATCCCTGGAAATCCTCCACCAGTTCCAACATCCATCACACGAGCGCCATCATTAAATCGAACAACTTTCGCCACAGCCAATGAATGCAATACATGGCGTTCCATTAATTGTTCTATATCCTTACGAGATATAAGGTTTACTTTCTCATTCCAAGACTGGTATAACTCAGGTAAAAATTCGAATTGCTTTATTTGATTCGCGGTTAATCCCGGAAAATATTTCTCTATAAATGCAAATTGCCCCATACTGTTTAGCATGAGGCAAATGTAGTTTAGTTTTTGATGGAATTCTTAGTGATTAACGTACTCAGAATTTTTCATTATTTGATAAAGGAATTCGCGAGCGCGGAAAAGTTGTGCTTTCACAGTTCCTAAAGGTAGCTTCAGCTCATCGGCAATCTCTTCATAAGATAACTCTTGGTAATAACGAAGCTCAACTAACCTGCGGTAACGAGGCTTTAATTTATCAACCACATCACGCATCATCAACACTTTTTCTTTTTTAATTAGAAAATCTTCAGGACCAGGTCCATCAGATTTTACTTCAAGAGAAATATCTTGTCCTTCTTCATTCTCAAAACCACGATCGATGGATAGTAACATCTTACGTTTTTTGCGAATAAAATCGATACAGTTATTTGTAGCAATTTTAAAAAGCCATGTACTAAAGGCATAATCCGGAGTATATTGTTTGATATTTCGGAATGCCTTTCCGAAGGCTTCGATCGTCAAATCCTCTGCATCATCACGGTTATTTACCATTTTCAAAAGCATATAATAGATAGAGTCTTTATAACGCGACATTAACTCTGCATAAGCTTTCTGATCACTATTTTCAACAGCTCGTCGAACCAGCTTATAATCCTTAATTGCTTTATCCGATAAATGCTGGATTTCATCTTCAGAAACCTTTACTTCGGCTTTTGGTTGTTCCATAATGGTTGAGGTGGTTGATGAACTATTTTTGTTTCTTTTTGAAGAAACTGTTAGTTTGGTAAGTGTAGCGGTTGAGGCCATTATTTCCAGGATTTAGTTTTTACAAAGAGGTTGGAAACTGCCAGCAGCGGATAAACAAATGCAATAATGATATCAAAGATCGGAACTAATAGTACAAGGTCGGTTTCACCAAGTTTTTTAAAGCCCCTCCAATAGATTAACATTTGTATAGATAGCCGGATTGATACCATACATACGATTACCTCTGTATTAAGTTTCAATAAACAAGCAGCTAATAAAGAAAACCAAAATAAACTCTGACTACTAAAGAATAACCCTATCAACATTTTGTCTCGTCTGCGGTAGTATTTCCCTGTACTCATATGTCGTTTTTTTTGCCAAATCCAAGTACCTAAAGTAGTCTTTGGTTTTGAATACGTAAATGATGAGGGACTCAAGTCAACAGCTACATTTTTACTCGTTGCAGTCTCATTAACAAACAAATCATCATCTCCTGACATCAAATGATAATGACTAGCAAATCCTTTATTCTTAAAAAATAATGATTTAAGGTACGCTAGATTTCTTCCAACGCCCATATAAGCCTTACCTTTTTTTGCACGAGATAAAAACATGAGTGCATTTTGTGCTGTATCATAACGAATCCATTTATTTAAAAAGCCAGGTTCTTTCATATATGCACCATATCCAATAACAATCTCCCTTCCTTCCGAAAAAGGGCGAGACATAGATTGTATCCACTTTTTATCAGCGGGTTTGCAATCAGCATCAGTAAATAATAATTGCTCGTATTCTGCAGCTTTTATTCCGAGAGTAAGAGCGAATTTTTTCCCATGCTGATACTTTTCTTGTTCATGAATACTTACTACTTTCAAAATACTATAAGCATCTTCCATTTCTTCAAGATACTTCGCAGACTCATCCCAGGAACAATCGTTCACCACTACCACCTGAAACTTTGGATAATCTTGTTCTAATACCAATGGCAAAAATGAACGAAGATTTTTTAGCTCATTACGTGCGCAGATAATTACGGAAATAGGAGGAAATTTTTCAATATCTCCCACGTTATCTTTAGCGAATCCTACAGCTGATAACTCGAACAACAAATAGTATAACTGCAAGAAGAGTGTTAGCCCTAACAATCCTAAAATTATGAATGGAAGCCATTCAGCAAATATCATTAAACTCATTCTTTAGGTATCCAGTCTTAATCTACAAATCTACCTATGAGCGATTCTAAACTAGTACCAGTATGCGGTTAAATATTAACAGCCCTTTCTTAACAACAAAATCTGAATTTTTTGAATTAAAAATAAAATTCAAAGAAATAATCACTTTTTATACTTATACTTTTTCTTTCTTTAAGGATGTTTTAATTATTCTTCCAGGATACACTTTTAAAGCTTCATCTAAACAAATCATCGCGCTTTTTAACGATTCAATATTTAACACATAAGCGATCCTAACTTGATGTTTTCCTAACTCTGGACGGGAATAAAATCCACTTGCTGGAGCCAGCATAACAGTTTGATTATTATAAGAGAAATCTTCCAACAACCATTGACAAAATTTATCAGCATCGTCAACCGGTAACTGGGCCATACAATAAAACGCACCACTTGGCTTAGGACAAAAAACGCCATCGATATTATTTAAGGCTTCAACAACAAAATCTCTTCTTGAAACATACTCCCTTTTCACTTCCACAAAATAGGAATCTGGCGTGTCAATGGCAGCTTCCGCTCCTATCTGTCCAAAAGTTGGAGGACTTAATCGCGCCTGTGCGAATTTCAAAGCTGCAGTCATCACTTCTTTATTACGCGAAATTAACGCTCCAATCCTTGCTCCACATGCCGAATATCGTTTGGAAATACTATCCATTAATACAACTTGTTGATCTAAACCATCCAAATGCATTACTGAAACATATTCCTTTCCGTCGTAGCAAAACTCTCTATAAACTTCATCAGCAAATAGAAATAAATCATACTTCAATACCAGTTGCTTTAAAACTTCTAGCTCTTCTCTAGAATATAAATAACCTGTAGGATTACTAGGATTACAAATTAAAATTGCTTTAGTTTTCGATGTAATTGCTTTTTCAAAATCTGCTATCGGTGGTAATGCAAAACCACTCTCAATAGTTGAAGAAATTGGCTTAACAATAACATTTGCTTGTGTCGAAAACCCATTGTAATTTGCATAATAAGGTTCAGGAACAATAATTTCATCTCCTGGATTTAAACAGGCCATCATTCCAATTTCAATAGCCTCTGAACCTCCAGTAGTAATTATGATATCCTGATAGTCAATATTTATATTGAATTTTTGATAGTATCCCGCAAGTTTTCGGCGATACGATTCAATCCCAGCAGAATGACTGTATTCAATTACTTTCAAATCATTATTGCGTATTGCATTCAGCATCACTTCTGGCGTATGTATATCTGGTTGACCGATATTCAAATGAAAAATGGATATTCCACGCATTTTTGCTGCCTCAGCAAATGGAACAAGTTTACGAATTGGTGATGGTGGCATTTGAAGCCCTTTGTCGGATATCTGTGGCATAGTCTAAAATAAATAGTCCCGACCAAATTAATTGATCGGGACTACAAAGTTACTGAATACCTTTTATTATTATTCTTTTGTTGGTGCTGGTTTTGCATCTACTGGTGTAGCAGGCGCTTCAACAGTTCCCTTTAAGTGTATTACACGAGGACTATTTTTAGCATTTGAAGTGATAGTCACTGTTTTGTCCTGTAATCCCATTTTACCTGCTGAATTAAAAGTTACTTTGATAACTCCTTTTGCAGCTTTTTTAATTGGCTCTTTCGGCCATGTAGGAACTGTACATCCACATGATCCTTGTGCATTTGTAATTATTAAATCTTCTTTACCAGTATTTGTGAAAGTAA
>JBBRAW010000060.1:0-19656 GCA_038206385.1 Bacteroidia bacterium
ATAACGCGTCACAAATAAGCCTTTTCCCTACATAGAATAAAAAATGGTAAGGGGGTACTTATGCTAAACTAAAACTTCCCCACTCGTGGATTTTCTTTAATTTGGTCGTTTATTAATTTAGTCGGTTAACAGTGAAAAAATTAGTTTAGTTTATAATTACAAAAAGTAATATTAGAAAAAAATAAAAAATATAAACATGAAAATAAATAGAAAGAACTTGAAAAAATCAATGGCAGTCATACTCTTTTTAATGGTCTTACAATTTAGAGGGTATTCACAAGAAAAATATGGAAAAACATTAAATTTAGGCTTAGGACTTGGATATTATGGATATGTTGATCATCCCTTTCCAGTTTTACATGCTGATTATGAATTTGATGTTGCAAGGAATTTCACTATTGCACCATTCATTACCTTCTTTTCATACAATAATAGTTATTATTATGGGAACAAAAATACTCCTTACAAATATTATTCTTACCACGAAACAGTAGTTCCAATTGGAGCAAAGGGCAGTTATTATTTTGATGAATTATTAAATGCAAAATCAAAATGGGATTTTTACTTAGCTGGTTCATTAGGATTTGCAATTGTTAATTCCTCATGGGAGAATGACTATACTGGCGATCGGAACGCTTATCATGGAGCGAGTTCATTGTATCTCGATTTGCATGCAGGAACAGAATATCATGCAAGTAAACGATTAGGTTTCTTCTTAGACCTATCAACAGGCGTTTCAACAATTGGTTTAGCCATACATTAATCAAGATAAATATTTCCTAGATATTTTTTACTGAAATAGTATTTCAATAAATGCAATAACACTTTGCATTTAAAAACATCCAATAGCTTTCTATTTAGAAAACTGTTGGATGTTTTGGTTTATACCACTATTCATTATAAGTTTTTTCGAAGAATCATGTAAAAGATTCTCAAAAAATTATCTTTGCATCATGGTAAAAAAACCTAAATTCTATGTAGTGTGGGAAGGTCGTGTGAAAGGGATTTTCAAAACGTGGGATGAATGCAGACGTAGTACAGAAGGATTTGCAGAAGCGAAATTTAAATCGTATGAGAGTTTAGCGGAAGCAGAAAAAGCATTTAACGATCATCCTGCAAAACATATTTATAAAAAAGCATCAGAAGTAAAATCATTTAAAACAACTTCAAAAGCTGGCGTTGGAAAACCAATTACAGATAGTATTGCAGTTGATGCAGCATGCAGCGGAAATCCCGGTAAGATGGAATACCAAGGAGTAGATACTGCTACGGGAGAAAATATTTTTCATCAAGGCCCGTATGATGATGGAACAAATAATATTGGAGAATTTTTAGCATTGGTTCATGCACTAGCTTATCTCAAACAAAAAGAACTTCCTACAAAAATTATTTATAGCGACTCGAAAATTGCAATTGGTTGGGTGAAGAAAAAAAAGTGCAATACCAAACTCGAACCCACTAAAAGAAATGATGTTCTTTTCGAATATATTAAACGTGCTGAACAATGGCTCGTAAATAATAAATACTACAACCCAATTTTAAAATGGGAAACAAGTGTTTGGGGTGAGATCCCTGCTGATTTCGGACGAAAATAAATTAATACGAAAAAATTTAGTTTGAAGAATCAATAATTTATTTCGCCTTAATTTTTAATGGGGATTTATCAAGGTTCAAAATTGAAGAATACATTTGATCAAGTTTTTCTACTTGATTCGCGGGAATTTTATCTTTAAGAACAATAAAAGTTGATACTATTAAAATAATATTGGGTTGAGGTTGACTAACAGTAAAAGAATAATTACCCCAATCAGTACTTATGTTACATTCGAGATCAACTGCATTCAATATTGTAACATCCTTCTCAAATTTTAAATAATATTTATACGTATCAGTATTTGTGAAATCAGGGAAATAACTTAAGGATCTGTTTTGCGATTTTATATTTTCCTCCGTGATATGATAAAACCAATTAGTAAGGCTTATACTAATTTCATCATTTGCGACATGTTTAACCATTCCTGACCCATGATATTTCATTCTGAAACTAAATGGAAAAGGAAACTCAACACTTCGCTTTGTACATTCAATTGTATCCAAAAATGTTGTTGAATTAATATCATTTAATTTATGAATATATCTTAAATTAATACTTGAGTCGAAGTAATTATAAATATAATATCCTCTTGTCATTGTTGAAAATTGCCCTGACAAATCAAGTCTTGTATCGAACTGAATTACATCTGAAGCAAGATTTACATCAGCAAGAACTGAAGTATTTCTGAAATTATCCTTCTGGGTACTATTAGGCATTGTAGTTTGAATGAATTTAACTGGTGGAGCATGCATATATGAATAATCAGTTGGTTCATCTTGAGGAATCAGAATTACATTTGTATTTTCATAATAAAAAGGTACCTCATTTACATACCAACCAAACATATGCAATTTAGGTAAATAATAAAATTTTTGACCTTTGTATAATGTCAGAAAAATATTAGTTGAACTTACCATAGGTGTATATGTTGAAAAATCAAGTTCTTCTGTTCTAATATCGTGAATAAATGTTCTCATATATGGAACTTTGCAAGATTCTAATGAGCGAATATAAAATCGCTTGCGACTCATTTCTCGTAATGTTTTATTAGCAATATATTTATTTAAATTTTCATTCTCCTGATTTTCGCCTTGTATTCTATTTGAATCATTTTTATATTTAAACTCATCAACTACGTAAAGATGAAATCTATCAAAACGGGCAAAAGCACTGGTATCCTTTAGTGTATCAGTAATCTCAGCAATTAAATTATTTAATCTTTTGTAACTAGGCTCAAAATTTTTCTTACTGTAATCATCCGTAGGGATATCAACGAAAGTTATGAAATTCCTTAAAACAGCGGGCCATGTATATGGTAGAATTTTTGTGAGCGTTAAATTTTTTTCATTCATTACACCAAAATCCTGATGGTGATAGTAATATGTGAAGTAAGGTAATTCAGTATAAGGACGAGCGCCCTTTTCCATTAAGCAACCTGGAAGATTCTCCATTTCCCAAGTAAATTGAGTGTATTTTTTATTATCACTTGAATCTTGAAATTGCAATCCGTTTTTCTGGTTAACAATATAAAGTTCTGCTGAATGATCGTACTTAAATGTGTATTTTACCTTTTGTTTGGCTAATGTTCCATGTAAAAAAACTCTATTCCCTATTGAACAATTTTTTGCATAATATCGGATTTCTACTTCATCACCAGGTTTAATGTTTTCCAAGGTGTATTTGAAACTATAATAATTATGTGTATTCATATTAATTTTATAGGATTCTCTTAATCTCTCGTCTTTAATTTTTACCGGAACTGTAGATCCATCTCCTTTAATCATCCTTGCTGCTATATAAATGATAGAATTTAAATCAGCTATCGGTCTATGTCGTTCTTCTCTTTTTATAATTGGAGTTTCTGAATAATCCCATGTAGGATCAAGTGATTCAGGTAAAATCGTTGAACTATATTTATTCACCCCGTCTTGATTATTGAATCGTATCCTCATACATCTCTCAATTCTATTGCTAGCAGCTGAACTTTCTATCACGTCATGAATTTCTTCAATTAACAAACTATCAAAAAGTATCACTGCATCCTCATTTGCAAATTGACTATTCATTACAATTGGAGTAACTTTTCCATTATCATTCCAATCAAATTTGGAATCCTTATACCCTCCATCCTGAGCTTTGCAATTATTAACAATTAAGAAAATAAATACAATTAGAATAATATTTCTCATAAAATTTCAAATCTATGCATCGAATATAAATTAAATTACCTTTAGTTTTGACCAATTCAATATTTTACTATCAATTGAATAATTTAAGTAAATGCTATATCCAAAGAGAAAGGGAAAAAATTTATCTTTGTGAAACTTTTATCATGAAATACCAAGCTAAATCCCCTGCCCTACTCTTATTGCAAGACGGAACTGTTTTTCACGGAAAAGCCGCTGGTTTTAAGGGTATTGCAACTGGCGAAATCTGTTTCAACACCGGAATGACAGGCTATCAAGAGATTTTTACTGATCCTTCCTATTCTCGTCAGCTTATGGTGATGACGAACGTTCATATCGGAAATTATGGAATCGTTAAAGACGAATCTGAGTCGAGTAAAATTCATATCGCTGGTTTAATTTGTCGGAATTTGAGCCCAATCGCCTCTCGTAATGAGAATGAGATGACGGTTCAAGAATTTCTGGCTCAGCAAAATATCGTGATCCTTACGGATGTTGATACCCGAGCTATTGTGCGGCATGTGAGAAGTAAAGGTGCAATGAATGCCCTTATTAGTACTGATTCGATGGATGTTGAATCCTTGAAGAAAGTGCTCGCCTCCGTTCCTTCGATGGAAGGCATGGAGTTATCATCCACCGTTTCAACAGATAAGGCTTATGATTTCTCGACAAAAGGAGATATTAAAGTGGCCGTTTTAGATGCTGGTGAAAAGAAAAATATGAGTCGCATGCTTGCAGAGAGAGGTTGCCAAGTAAGGGTTTTTCCCTATAACAGCACCTTCGCAGAAATGCAACAATGGCAACCTGATGGATATCTGATTTCTAATGGCCCTGGAGATCCTGGAGTTATGCCCGAAGTAGTAAAAACAGTAAAGCAAATTGTAGATGCTCAAGTGCCCCTTTTCGGGATTTGCTTAGGACATCAGTTGTTGGCAGAAGCCTGTGGAATTCGTACTTATAAGATGCATCAAGGACATCGAGGTATCAATCATCCAGTGAAAAATATAATTACAGGTAGATGTGAAATCACCTCTCAAAATCATGGCTTTGCTGTGAGTGCTGAAGATGTGAAAAATTCAAAAGAAATCGAGATCACGCATATCAACTTAAACGATCAATCTATCGAAGGAATTCGTGTTAAATCAGGAAAAGCATTTTCCGTTCAATACCATCCTGAAGCAGCTCCTGGCCCCCATGATTCATCTTATCTTTTCGATGATTTTGTTGCATTGATTAAGAATATCGTTTCTGTAAGTCAATAGTTACATTTTGTCTCTGTTTTACGAGAGATATGCATTGCAGATTCAAATACTCGGTTATTGTCTTGTTTTTTTACTTTTGCGTATGTTTAAAAAAATACGTTTACTCATTGGTCTAACTTTACTGTTCAGTTTTACAAAACTTTTTTCACAACAAGTAGAGAAAATATATTTTCAGCAAGAAGTAAATTTTAAAATTGATGTGAGCTTAAATGATAAAAGCAATATGCTAAATGCATTTGAAGAAATCACCTACATCAATAATTCGCCAGATACTTTAAAAGAATTGTGGTTTCATTTATGGCCGAATGCATACAAGAACGATAGTACTGCACTTAACAAGCAGATGATGGAAGATGGTGACACGAAATTATTTTTCGCTAAAGAAGAATCACGTGGTTATATTGATTCGCTAAAATTTAAAGTTGATGGTGATTCTGTTAGATGGGAATTTCATCCGCAATATATTGATGTTTGTAAATTAATTTTAAATAACGCATTATTACCTGGAGCGAAAATAATTATTACAACACCTTTTCGTGTTAAGATTCCTTTAGCATCATTCTCGCGCCTAGGACATACTGGTCAAGCATACGGCATCACTCAATGGTATCCAAAGCCAGCAGTGTATGATAAATTTGGTTGGCATGCGATGCCTTATTTAAATCAAGGAGAATTTTATTCGGAGTTTGGATCATTTGAAGTGAACATTACTCTTCCGAAAAATTATATTGTTGGCGCTACTGGCGATTTACAAAATGAAGAGGAGCTAAAATGGATGACAGAAAAAGCTACTGAATCAGCGCACATTACTGATTTCACCAATGACATGACTTTTCCTCCAAGCGATCATGAAACAAAAACATTAGAATACAAACAAAATAATATTCATGATTTTGGATGGTTTGCCGATAAACGTTTTCATGTTTTAAAAGGAGAAGTTATACTTCCGGTGTCGAAGAAAAAAATTACTACGTGGGCATTGTTCACTAACAACGAGCCAAAAATTTGGAAAAATAGTATCGAGTACATGAATGATGCTTTAACATATTATTCTAAATGGATTGGTGATTATCCTTATAAACAGTGCACAGCTGTTGATGGGACAATAGCAGCAGGAGCAGGAATGGAATATCCGAATTTTACAATTATTGGCACCTCTGGAAATGTTGTTGAGTTAGAAATTACTATTGTACATGAAATAGGACATAATTGGTTTTATGGAATGTTAGGAAGCAATGAACGCGATCATCCTTGGATGGATGAAGGAATAAATTCATTCTATGAAATGCGTTATGCGTTGACGAAATATCCACCAACACAATACAAAGGTTGGAATGAATTATATGGTTTTGGAAAACTTGGTGACATCATTGGAACAAGTAGAATTAATTATCGTGAAGCAACAGATTTACAATATAAATATGCTGCAAGTTCATATACGGATCAAGCTATTGAAGGAAAAGCAGTAAGTTTTACAGAAACGAATTATGGCACTATTGTATATAAAAAAACAGGAAATGCATTTGGACAATTAAAAGGATTTCTAGGAGATACGTTGTTTGATAATTGTATGAAAGATTATTTTTTGAAATGGCAATATCATCATCCTTATCCCGAAGATTTAGAAGCTATTTTTAAAAAAGATAGTGATAAAGATTTGTCATGGTTCTTTAAAGATATGTTGCAAACGAATAAAAAACCAGATTACGCAATTACAGATATTCATCCAACAAATGATGGTTATACTGTTAACATAAAAAATAAAGGTGATTATGCAATGCCGCTTTCTGTGAGTGGAATTTTACATAAAAAAGTTATTAATAAGCAATGGGTAATGCCTTCTGGTGATAATACAAGTGTTACGATACCTTGTAAGGATTGTGAAGCAATTGCAATAGATCCAAGTTATGAAACATTAGATTTTCGGAGAGGTAATAATAAAATTCGCACACATGGTATGTTTAAAAAACTAGAACGAATTACATTAAGTGTTCCTGTACATCTAGAGTATCCTTACAAGTCTTATATTTTTGCAATACCTGCAGTCGCATACAACCAGTACAATAAATTTATGCTCGGCGCAGTTTTTCATAATACGTTTTTACCATTTCATAAATTTGAATATGAAATTGCTCCATTGTATTCTTTTCACAACAAAAAATTTGCAGGAGCCGGCGAAATAAATTATCATTTTTATCCTAGTAAAGGAATATTTCATTCCATTGTTCCAACTGTTCGTTATAGAAAATTCGCTTATGAAAATTCCGATTTCCTAAAATTAGATCAGCTACTTTCAAATGCCACATTAAATTATCAACGTTGGGAGCCATTATTAACATTTAATATTCAGCCTAAAAATTTACGCAGCAAAATCAGACAAAGTTTTCAATTGAGTGCCGTATTTCTAACATTAGAGACGATAGATTATGCTAGGATAGGAACGTTGAATTACGCTACTATTAACAAACATCACTCAGAATTTTATAGAATTAATTACAGTATTGAAAATTCTAAAAAACTTGACCCATGGAAAATTAATCTTCAATTTGAATGCAACTCATCATTAGCAAAGCTATCAAGCACGATTAACTATAAAATAAACTATTCCGATAATAAAAAAGGCATTTCATTACGAATCTTTACAGGATATGAATTTAACGATAGATTAAACAAAATTGTTAAAGCTGGAGGAGATCCTGGAGATGCTTACGGATTTTCTTTAAGTGAAAAGTCAGGAACAAAAGATTATGCATTTGATGAATGGTATTTTGGCAGAACAGAAACTACTGGGTTATTGTCACATCAAATCGCTACAAGAGATGGAAATTTTAAAGCTTACAATTTATTAGGTTCCAATAAAAAATGGATTGCTTCATTAAATATAAATGCTGATTTACCCTTCAAATTGCCACTACAAATCTTTGCGGATATTGGAACGAGTGAAGGATACAAAAATGACATCCCTGATGTTTACGATGCAAAAACTACATTTTCTTCAGATTTAGGGATTTGTTTGAGCATCATTCCTAATAGTTTTGAAATTTATTTCCCTATACTTTTGACAAAAGAAATTAAAGCGATAAACGATTTTAATAATGTTATATTCGGAGATCAAATTCGCTTCATATTTAATATTGCTAATATGAATCCATTGAAATTACGTGATAAATTTTTGAATTAGAAATTATCTAAGAGAGATAATTTATGAAAGAATAAATTAATAATTATGAATTTAGAAAATAATAAAAAAATATATTTCATTAGTGATTTTCATCTTGGAGTTCCTGACTATGTTAGGAGTTTGGAGCGTGAAAAGAAAATTGTGCGTTGGTTAGAAATGATTCAAAGTGATGCGCAAGTACTTTACTTAATGGGAGATGTTTTTGACTATTGGTTTGAATATCGTCACGCAGTACCAAAAGGATATATTCGACTACTTGGCAAACTTGCTGAATTAGCAGATAACGGAATTGAATTGCATTATTTCACAGGCAACCACGACATGTGGGTATTTGATTATCTGCCAACAGAAATTGGATTGCAATTACATCGTGAGCCCATTCAAAAAACATATAACGATAAGAAATTTTATCTTGGTCATGGCGATGGATTAGGACCCGGTGATCATGGATATAAATTCATTAAAAAAGTATTTGCAAATCCAATGTCACAATGGCTATTCGCACGACTGCATCCTAACTTAGGAATTAGATTAATTAAATATTTTTCCAATAAAAGCAGAATTGCAACTGGAGATACGGATGAAAAATTTTTAGGAGAAGAGAAAGAATGGCTAGCAATTTATTCCAAAGAAATTATAGCAAAAGAACATTTCGACTATTTTATTTTCGGTCACCGACATTTACCTTTAGATATACAAATTTCAAAAGAGAGTAGATATGTTAATTTAGGAGAGTGGATCAACCATCAAACGTATGCAGTTTTTGATGGAATTGAATTGAGTTTACTGAAATTTGAAGAGTAAAATGTTGTGGAATAGTTTTTTAAAGTAGTGTACACATGAAATTTAACAAACAATTTAAATCATTAATATAATCCAATTATGCCACATATAGCCGTTATCTCATCGAGTGTTCGTACCGGAAGAGTCAGTCACAGAGTGGCGTTGTACTTCAAACAATTTATTGAAAGTAGAAATCTTGGTACTGCGGAGATATTAGATCTGCATGAGTACAATTTTCCAATATTTGCGGAGAGACTAAAATTTCTTCCAACTCCCTCACCTACACTCTTAGAATATGCTTCAAAAGTTAAGGCGGCAGACGGGATAATTATTGTCACACCAGAATACAACGGCGGTTATCCTGCAAGTTTAAAGAATGCTATTGATGTTTTGTATGATGAATGGTATCATAAACCAGTGGCTATTTCAACAGTTAGCAACGGAATTTTTGGAGGAACTCAAGTTATCACCTCCTTACAATTTTCCTTATTCAAAATTAGGGCGACTACAGTAACCTCAATGTTTCCCAATCCTAAGGCTCAAGATGCATTTAACGAAGCAGGCGAAGCCATCGACAAGGATGCGACTGATAAAAGAGCTACAAGCTTTGTAAATGAGCTTTTAGATTGCATTAGGAAGAACAGTAAATCAAATTAAGAATATTGCAAAGAAAAACCTAAAAAACAAATTATAATATCTTTTGAATTATATTTCCTTGGCCAACTTGTAATAACTATTTATAGAACTAACTTTAATAAAAATAGGGTTATCAAGTTATGCTACAATATTTTTTGTTTTTTTCTTGCCTCTTCAAAATAAACTACTTACCTTTGGCGTTAGTAACGTAAAAACTATGCATGATTCTTTCCTTTGGTTCTAAAGTCACTCAAAAGATTTGGGAAGGCTTTCGAGTGAAAAAGCCTGTGGGGGAACTTCAAGATGTTGCCAGACGTAAGCTAAGAATGTTGAACAATTCGCAAAACATAATCGATCTTAAAATTCCACCATCGAATAATTTAGAAAAACTTAAAGGTGCACTTCGGGAATATCATTCCATTAGAATAAACGATCAATGGAGAATCATCTTTAAATGGAATAATGGAAATGCATCAGAAGTTGAAATAATAGACTATCATAAATAATATTATCATGGCTAATCTTAGAAATATTCATCCGGGCGAAATTCTTCAAGAAGAATTTTTAACACCTTTTGGAATTAATGCGTATCGCTTATCCAAGGAAATATCAATTCCTCAAACAAGGATTAGTCAAATTCTTAAATTAAATCGACGAATAACAGCTGATACCGCGTTAAGACTTTCTATTTATTTTGGTAACTCACCAAAATTTTGGCTTGGCCTACAAGACGATTATGATTTGGAAGAAGAAAGAAAGGCTAAAATGTCGGAATTTAAATCTATTCGTGCTTTTGAAAATAAAGCCGCATAACATCCGGTTGTACAATACGCTGCCACCAAATTTATTTATATTTGACAATGCATCGGCAACTAACGGAACGTTATTCAATTATAGAGATATAAGAAATGATTTTAAATTAGTGATTGAAATTAAAAATATTTTCATTTTGAGAAATTAAAATAATTATATTTACAGAACTCAAGTACTTTTAAAATTTCAACTATTAAATCAATTTTACTACTGCTTTTAGTTCTTTTCACTCCCACAATAACATTTGCACAGCAGAATCTTGTGCCTAATCCGAGTTTTGAGGATACAACAAATTGTGTAGGCTTCCCACTTTACAATAACTCTTTTCCATGTTTTAGTCCTAATTTAGCTACACCTGATTATTATTCATCTTTAAACACTTGTGGGTATGATAGATTATACGCTGGTATAATAAATGGAACAGGCTTTCAACTTCCTATGAGTGGTGACGCATTTGCAGGTCTGTATCTTTATTTACCAGGCAACCCATTTCCGACAAGAGAATATATTGAAGTATCTTTAATCGACACGCTAAAAGCAAATAAAGATTATTTAGTTAATTTTTTTGTAACTAGAGCCAATAAGTTCGGAATGGCGGTTGATGCAGTTGGCGCATATATCAGTAATAATCCTATTTTAAATCAGATTAACGCAAGCCCTTTTCCATTTCAACCACAAATCGAAAATCCGCCAGGAAATCTATTGATTGATAGTTTAAATTGGACATTGGTTTCAGGAATATATTCAGCAGTTGGTGGAGAGAAATATATGACAATTGGAAACTTTTATGATGATGCTACCACTGGAAAAATGATAGTTGATTCTTCTATTGACGTTAGTAATAATGGTTATTATTATATTGATGATGTTTCTATAATTGAATTAAACACTTCTTCGTTGATTAATTTAATGCCTTATAATCCATTAATTAGAACAATTTTTAGTAATGATGAATCTGCACAATTGCATTTTCAAAATAGTGATATAGGAAATAACTATAAAATTTATAATTCAATCGGTGAATTAATTTTGAATGGAGCTATAGTTAATAGCATTGCTAATATTCTTTTAAATAATTATTCTAAAGGATTGTATTTTCTAGAGTGGGTTAGCAAGAGAAAAATATATTTAATAAAATTCATAATCCAATAAATTTATATAATCATAAAATTATTTTTATTGTTGCTTTTAGTGCTTTTCGTTCGCGAATTATAGATACTATTGGAAGAGAACTCATTATTAAAATTATCCAATCTCAACTTATATTGAGTTAAGTAAAGCAATAATATCATTACCATATTTTTCAATTTTATTAGTTCCAAGTCCTTTGATGTTTATGAGTTCATCAGTTGACTTTGGATTTGCTTTTGAAACATTAATAAGTGTGGCATTACTCGTAACCATATATCCTGGTAAATTTAATCGATTAGCGATATCGTTACGCCATAATTTTAAGGATTCTAATCTTGCAATTTCTTGTATTGATAAAGGGATTTCCATTTCTTCTACGTCTTTGAAATTTGCAGATTTCCTGTTTTGTGAAAGTACAGGAAGCTTACCATCTAATGGGCTAATAAATTTCTTCTCTCGAAATTTTTCGTGCGTTAATTCTGATTCTTCATAATATAAAAATACCGACCAATATTTAGGTTCTGACTGCACTAATTCAGTAGCCGATTTCTTCAACGTGATTGATTCTAAAAAATCATTTAGCGCATCTTGATCAGATTGTAAAAATTGTTCGGTCAAACGAATTTGAAATACCTTTGTTTTCATTTTAATTGAGTTTAGATTTTAATAACATTTTAAATACTACTTGACAAAAGTATGAGCAACAATTGAAGCTACCCATTTTCAAATACTTTTAGTCGACTATAAGCGTTTAATAAAAAATAATCATTTAGATGAATTAGGTTGTTCCATCATTAATTCATCCGCTAAGAACAATCCTTCTGGCAGATTTACGATTGATTTTGCTCTTGTAACAGCTACGTAGAGTAAATTTATTTCTTCAATTATTTTTGATTTCATATTCTCCGTTAAATTCTTATCAAGTGCCAATCGAGTAATTTTAGTTTCTGTTATAAAATCATTAGTTAAAGTAACTTCATCATACTCCATTCCTTTTGATTTATGTACAGTTGAAAAAATCATATCAGCATCCTCTTTAATATTCGTTTTCAAATGTGCTTCCTTAATTTTATTAATAAAGACTGGTAAGTTCTGACCATATTTCTTTACAACATCTAACATTAAGTTTAATTGAGCATCTTCAGTATTTCGAACGTAATCTTCGAGTGCTTTAATATCTGCCATCGAACGAATTAATTTGTCTCTAATAAGTGATCGTTTGTTCAGATATAAATTTAGAACATCATACAACGACGCACCATCATCAGCGTAAACATAGGATTCAATCCTTCCCTCAAAATATACAGATTGAATTTCTTTTTTTTCGATGAGCATTTCAATGGCTTTAACAAGTAACGAAACATTTGATCGAGCCAAAACAGCTCTAGATATTATTTTACTTCTCTTCCCAACACCGTAAATAGTAAATTTTGGCATGTCAATAAAACTACTTTTCCAGTCAATTATTTTTTTCGCCAAGTTTGCTATATTATCCTCAAATCTATAGCTCTTGCTCAAATGATAATTACTAAAAGTTACCTTTTCTAAGGAGTTAAAAGCAAACCTCCAACTATATATTTGCTGATGAGTATCACCAACAATTACGCGTATTGCTTTCTGACGAATAAAGACATCGAGCATAACTTCAGAAGCATCTTGTCCTTCATCAAATAAAATATAATCATAATGCAAAATCGGTTTAGATAATTGAAATTGTTTTAAATAAAAGTCATGTGTAATTTCAATTTCTGCGGAATACATTTTTTCCAGAAAAAGATACGCATTCTTCAAAATTGTGTTCCAATGAATCTTTACGAAATTTATCGATTCAAGGTCCAGCAGAAAGCTTGGATAATTAATATCTTCAGGATACAATTTATTAGAATTACAGAAAAGAGAAATCAGTTTATACACGTGATTTGCAATTATGTAACGTATATTACTATTTTTAAAGTGACCAATTTTAAGGATGTCAACTAAATTTTGCGCCTTATATCCCTCACCCATCTTTAATTTATAATTCGAATTAGACATAATTCTGTTATACGCTAACGAATGGCCTGTTTGTATTTCTACGTTATTTACACCCGCATTACGAAATTTTGCTTCAGCTTCAATCTTTACGGAACGGTTAAATACGATATATAATATTTTAGCATTAGCGTTGCGGGTTTTAGCATATTCAATTAAGGTAGTGGTTTTGCCAGATCCTGCCACTGCATTTATTCGGATATCACAATTACTTGAAAAGATATTTTGTTGTTCAATACTAAAGTTCATATTTATTTCTTGTTGATTTAGCTTCTTAAAGATTCCAGTATTGTGAAATCATTTTAATAAGTCCGCAAAAGAACATATAACAAAATAACTTATCGAAGATTACGCATTTGTATACGGATATAAGCGTTTGTAAATGCTTTTAAAATTTAAAACAACCAACATGGTATAACGATGCAATAATTACATCAAAATATATAGTACTTCAATTTGCTGAATTTACATTGCAAGTCTAATTCAAATTAAGCACTACTACAATTGAAAATTCAGGTACGAAATTTTAGTCATTAACTACTATTAATAACATAATGTTTGTTAAAGAGACTATTTTCAAATTATGGTAGAAGTTAAAAAAGAGGGCGTTATATTAAAAAAAACTATCTTAGGGTTTGAGTGTGATGGTGTTCTAAATCCTGCCGTAATTCGCGAAGGTGAATTTGTTCATATATTTTATCGTGCAGTAGCTAAAGGAAACTATTCGAGCATTGGGTATTGCAAATTAAAAGGACCAATGGAAATTGTAGAGAGATACAATATCCCCATTATTTTTCCACAGTTTGAGTATGAATTACACGGTATTGAAGATCCAAGAATAGTTAAAATAGATGATGATTATCACTTAACCTATACTGCATATAACGGAATTAATGCTTTGGGAGCTTTAGCGATTTCAAAAGATCTTAAAACATTTGAGAAAAAAGGTATCATAGTTCCGCAAATTACTTTTACAGAGTTCAGCCATTTGGCAACTTCTAAGAATAGTTTGAATGAAAAATACATGCGTTTTAATCACCAAGTATCTAAAGAAGAAATTTTGCGAAGCAAAGTGCTCCTATGGGATAAAAATGTAATTTTTTTTCCAAGAAGGATTAATGGCAAATTACATTTCTTACATCGAATTAGACCTGATATACAAATTGCTTGCGTATCAAATTTAAATGAATTAACATCCGAATTTTGGCAAAACTATTTATTAAATTTTCAAGACCACATAGTACTTACTCCCAAATACAAGCATGAAGTAAGTTATATTGGAGGAGGATGTCCCCCTATTGAAACCGAAAAAGGTTGGTTATTAATCTATCATGCAGTACATGACACCGTAGAAGGATATATATATTCTGCTTGCGCAGCGCTATTAGATTTAAATAATCCAACAAAAGAAATTTCTCGTTTACCGTATCCGCTTTTTAAACCAGAACATAGTTGGGAAAAAATTGGAGAGGTAAATAATGTATGCTTTCCAACTGGCACAGTTTTATTTGATGATACTTTATACATCTATTACGGTGCTGCAGATGAACAAATTGCCTGTGCTTCAGTAAGCATATCAAAGTTAATCGACGAATTACTTCAAAATATTATAATATGAAGATGAATGAAAATAGATTCTATGCCAGTAGTACAATTGGTCTTTCGAAAAATAGCAATGAGAATAAAGATTCAATTACAAATACATTGCCTGAGGTTTTATTTTTGACTTCGCTTCCACCAAGAGAATGCGGTATTGCAACCTATTCTAATGACCTGATTAATTCACTTAAAGATAAGTTTAGTTGTTCCTTTAAAATAAATTATTGCGCTGTTATATCAAATCATGAAAAAGAAGTAAATAGTAATGAAGTAAAATATACATTAAATACAGACGAACCTGAAAACTATGAGAATTTAGCAACTGCGATAAATTCCAATTTACAAATTGAAATTATACTTCTTCAACATGAATTTGGATTCTTCTCTAATGATGAAAAATCCTTTATTCAATTTTTAAAACTGTTAAACAAACCAATCATCATTGTATTTCATACTGTTTTACCAAAACCTAATGATTTATTAAGGGAAAATGTGATACAACTTTCTTCGATTTGCTCATCAATAATCGTAATGACTAAAACTTCTGCCGATATATTGAAAAAAGGTTATAACATCGATGAAAATAAAATTACACTCATACCACATGGTACCCATTTAGTGCAACATTCGAATAAAAATTCATTAAAGAATAAATACAATCTAAAAACACGTAAAGTAATCTCAACATTTGGATTATTAAATTCTGGAAAAAGTATTGAAACAACACTTGATGCAATGCCAGAAATAATAAAGTCAATTCCAGAAGTAATGTTTTTAATTATTGGTAAAACACATCCAAGTATTGTAAAAAAAGATGGAGAAACTTATCGAACTATGTTAGAACAAAAGGTGTTGGATCTCAAATTAGAAAATAATGTGCAATTCATAAATTATTTTCTTCCAACAAATATACTTTTAGAATATTTACAACTAACAGATATTTATTTATTCACTTCAAAAGATCCTAATCAAGCCGTAAGTGGAACATTTTCTTATGCAATATCATGCGGTTGTCCGATTATTTCTACACCTATACCCCATGCAGTTGAAGTTTTAAAAGATAACACAGGAATTATTGTTGATTTTGAAAACCCTAAACAACTTTCAACAACTGTAATAAATTTATTGAACAACAAACAATTGCGTTCAGAAATTAGCATGAATTGTTTGCACAAAATGGCTTCTACATCTTGGGAAAATTCAGCTATTGCACATGCCAATTTATTCATAAAAGTTAGTGCTGATAAAATTAAATTAAATTTTAAAGATCCGAAAATTAATTTGTCACAAATAAAAAAGATGACAACAACATTCGGTATAATACAATTTTCTCAATTAAATCAACCAGACAAATCATCTGGATATACCTTGGATGACAATGCAAGAGCATTAATAGCTATGTGCCAGCATTACGAATTAAGTAACGACGAGATTGATCTTGAATATATCAAAATATATTTAAATTTCATCAAATATTGTTGGAGATCAGAAGGCTATTTCTTAAACTATGTAGATGAAAATAAAAAATTTACAGAACAAAACACATCCACTAATCTTGCTGATGCATTTGGTCGTTCTATATGGTCCTTAGGTTATTTAATTTCAATTCATAATATCTTACCTTCAACAATAATAAATCAAGCGGAAGAAATTTATAAAACATCAATTATTCACACCAGAAAGATCCATTCTACAAGAGCAATAGCATTTGTAATCAAGGGTGTTTATTATCACAATTTAGTCTATCCTTCAACATTTGATATCAACTTAACAAAAGAACTTTCAGATAGATTAGTTCAAATGTACAAGCATGAAAGTGATGATCAATGGAATTGGTTTGAAAGTTATCTAACCTACGCAAATAGCTTGTTGCCAGAAGCAATGTTATGTGCATGGTTAACAACAGGAATTCAACAATACCAAGAAATAGCAAAATCTACGTTCGATTTTTTATTGAATAAAATATTTAATGACGAAAAAATTAATGTTATTTCCAATAAAGGTTGGTTGTACAAACGATTTCCATCTCAATGTCAAATATTAGGTGGACAACAGCCTATTGATGTGGCTTATACTATTATCGCTCTAAATAAATTTTATGAGGTATTTAAAAATGTTGAGTATATAAAGAAAATGGAATTATCAATGAGTTGGTTTCATGGGAATAATTATTTAAACCAAATAATTTACAATCCTTGTACTGGTGGTTGTTATGATGGTTTGGAAGATACGTATGTAAATTTAAATCAAGGAGCAGAATCAACAGTTAGCTATTTAATGGCAAGGCAAACGATAGCAAAATATTTAAATACTAAAATAAAAATTCAGATACTTTACCCAAGCCAATTTACAAATGAAATTAATACCAAAAGTAGACAAAAACAAATTGCATAAATAATAGTTTTAAAAACAACAACATGACAACAGCAAAATATTTAGGAATATTCATGGATCATTCCAAAGCAAATTTGATTGAATTTACAGATGAACAAGAAGAATTTAAGACAATAAAATCAGATTTCACACATGAAGAGAAAGAGATCAGCATGAGCAAAGGGGAAAATAGGATGCACAATAAAGAGCAGCAAATGCAACAAGAATATTATAATGCATTAAGTGATGTAATTTTAAATTATCAAAAAGTAATTCTTTTTGGACCGACCGATGCAAAAATAGAATTATACAACATCCTTAAGGATGACACAAAATTTAAAAATATTATGTTAGATTCTGCATCTACAGATAAATTATCGGCTAATCAACAATTTGCATTTGTAAAAAATTATTTTCAAAAACATCTCTTTCCAACTTTATAAACTCTAAAAAAATAGCAATATGAAAACTAAAACAATTGGGATAATATTAGCAGTTGTAGGCTTAATTATGATTGCTTATACTGGATTTAATTACATAACGACTGAAAAAGTTGTTGATTTAGGTCCCATACACATAGACAAAGAAAAGAATCATGAAATCCAGTGGAACCCAATTGTTGGTGCTGTTTTACTTGCAGCGGGAACGGTTATAATTTTAACCAATAAAAATAATTAGAATTAAAAATATTTATCTTCTAAACTTAAAATTTACAAAAAATATTATGAAACCAAATATTGGAATTTCTGATAAAGACATTAATAAAAGTGTAGAAATACTTTCTACATTATTGGCAAATGAAATGGTATTGTATGTTAAAACTAGAAAATTCCATTGGAATGTATCAGGAGAAAGTTTTATGGAATTACATAAACTTTTCGAAAATCAATACAATCAATTAGAAGAATCGATTGATGAAATAGCAGAACGCATTGGTAAACTTGGTCACAAAACAATTGGAACCATGACGGAGTTCGTTAAATTATCTACTTTAAAAGAAGGTCCAGGAAAGTATCCCGCATCGATTGATATGCTTAAAGAATTACTGAAAGATCACGAGACAATAATTAAACAACTACGCACAGATATAGAAAGTTGTGCGGATAAGGATGCTGGTACTGCGGATTTTCTTACTGGTTTAATTGAACAACATGAAACAATCTCATGGACAATACGCAGGTATCTAAACTGAAAAAACATAATGGATTTTAACAAAATTTCTATCCAATAAAAAATATCATTTATAACAACTAACCAAAAACAAAAAGCAATGAAAAAAGCAAATTTATCAATTACCGTTCTAATAGTTATGGTAATTACAAGTGCATCAGTATTCGGACAAGAAAATAAAAAAGCAGAAAACGCACGAAAGGATATTAAAGAAGCAAAACAAGATTTACGAGAAGCAAAAATTGATTCTGCTGAAGACTATCAAAAATTTAGAAAAGATGCAGAAATGACTATTAAGGCGAATGATCAAAAGATAATGGAATTGAAAGAGAAAAAATCTTCTGAAAACAAAGAAATGAATGAAGAATACAACAAGAAAGTTCAAGCTTTGGAAATGAAGAATAACTCCTTAAAGCGCAAACTCGAAACATCTTCAACAACAAAATCTAGTGGTTGGTCATCCTTTAAACGTGAATTCAATCACGATATGAATGAGCTTGGTCATGCGATAAAAGATATTGGTGTTAATAATGCGAAATAATTTTTAATTTAAATAGAATTCTTTAAAGTTAATCAAATAATTTAAAAATCTCAACAAATGAACAGCACCGAACTCAAAGGAAACTGGAACGAACAAAAAGGAAAACTTAAACAACAGTTTGCAATCTTAACTGATAATGACCTTATGTTTGAAGAAGGAAAGAAAGACGAAATGTATGGTAAAATTCAGATTAAGCTTGGCAAAACGAAAGCAGAAATGGAAGACATTATTAAGTCTTTATAAATTCAATTTTAAAAACACTGTTTGGCGATAGTTTGTCAAACAGTGCTTTTAAAAGCACTAAATTATTCCTCAAAGGCTAGAATTAAAGGCGGAGATGTAGTTTGAAAAATCAT
>JBBRAW010000061.1:0-19607 GCA_038206385.1 Bacteroidia bacterium
CCATTTCGCAACAGTTCTCCTATTTGTTGATTAAGCGAATGTCCGAAAATCATTGGTTCTTTAAGGGTAAATAAACGTTCTCGTTCACTTTCAGATAATGATTCAATATCTGAGTATGGCATTTTATATTTTAATACGAAATGATCACTTTCAAATGATTCGTTCACTACCAAATAACTTTCAGCTTTTGTAAAACCCCACATAATAACTCCATCTTTTTTCAACACACGGGAACACTCACTCCAAACGGGAATTAATGAAGGAGCAAAACAATTAGAACATGGATGGAAAATTAAATCGAATGATTCATCAATGAAGTCATTAAGATTTGCCATGTCCCCTTGAACAGTTCTAATAGTGAGACCATTTTTTTTGGCCACCATTTGATCTTGCTCAAGCTGTGCTCGAGAGTTGTCAAGTACTGTTACTTCAGCACCAGCAGCGGCTAATATTGGTACTTGCTGACCTCCACCAGAGGCTAATGCTAAAATTTTCAAACCTAATAATTGTGGAAACCAAGATCGCGGAACTGGAAGTTCTGGAGTAAGTACAATTGAGAAATCACCAAAACGAGCACGACCAATTTCATCATTCGTTACTGGAATTGTCCAACGATTTTTATTTTTCACTAAGAGATCCCAAGCATTACTGTTAAACTCAACAATATTCATATTTTTTTTCAATTATGGTGATGATCAAAAAAAATTAATAGTTATAAATACTGTTTATATTTTTATAAAAAAAATTAATTACGATTATATTGATTTTAAAAATCGAAATTAAGTGCCGTTATAAAAAATTTAATCTTGCCATAAACACTTCCTTATATGATTTACCAATTGGAATAGTTTTATCCCCAATCAAAACAGTATTTTCATCTAATACATTAATCTTTTCAATCGGAATAATATAAGATCGATGAACGCGTAAAAAACGATGAGATGGTAATTTATTCTCAATATCTTTCATCGTTGAATGAATCACAAACTGATCGGCATTTGTTTGAATAATTACATAATTATCCATCGCTTGTATCCATTGAATATTATCTAAATAAACTTTTACCAACATCGATCCTTTCTTAACAAAAAAGGAATTTTGAATAACTTGATTATCGAGAAATGCCATTTTTGAATCAACTTCAGTTCGCGGTGCACCTGTTAATTGTTTCTCACCTAAAACCAAAGCTGAACCTAAATATTGATTCTTCTCATCATGTACTGGTGAAGCTGTTAATGATAGCGCAACGCTAGTATTATCGCGTTTCAAAATTAAATGACAATCTGCTATTTCGATTGGTTCATCTTTACGCATCGAATCAAATAATGCATCCTTCTTAAGTTGAACACCACCTTCTTGTTCAATCGAAAAAAGTTGAAACAAGTCAAGTCCAATTGCAGAACTATTTCCATAACCTAATAATGTTTCAGCGCGCTCATTTAGATACGAAATTCTTCCTTCTATATCAGTAATTATGATTGATTCTTCAACCTTTGCTAATGCATTTGCTAAACGTTGTTCACTGTCTCTAACTTCACGATCACGACCAAATTTAAAAAGAGCCATTTCAACAGTTGTCTTTAAATCAGACTCATTAAAAGGTTTAACAATATATCCGTAAGGCTCCGTAACTTTTGCACGATCCAATGTTTCTTGATCTACATACGACGTTAAGAAAATAACAGGAATATTATATTTTTCTTTGATATGTTCTGCGATATGAATTCCATCCTCTTCTCCTTTTAATTTTATATCAAGAAAAACAAGTTCAGGTTGTAGCTCTTCCAATTTCTCATAGGCAGAAGCAGCTGAGGAAGCTGTTGAAGGAACATCATAACCCAATTTAATTAGGGTGTTTTGAATATCTTTAGCTACTATACTTTCATCTTCAACTACTAAAATTCGCGTTTTACTCATGTTTAATTTTTCTTAGTTGATGCGTTTAAAATCTATTGTGTATTTCACACCATGATTAGGTGCTCCTTCCATTTTCATTGTTCCTTCTAATTGATCTGTTAGTGCTTGAATCAATTGTATTCCTAGCGAATCCGAACTATCAACAATAAATCCTATTGGCATTCCAATACCATTATCATTAATTGACATTCTGAAATTATTTTCAGTGGTTTGTGTTAGTTCGATAGTGATGATTCCCTTTTGACCCTCCTTAAACGCATGTTTCAGCGAATTAGATACGATTTCGTTAATAATAAGTCCACAAGGAACCGCAGTATCTATATCCAAAGATATTCTCTCCGCATTGATTTTCAAAGCTACATCATCTCGATTAACTTTAAACGACTGAAAGAGATTATCTGCCAACCGTTTTATGTAGTCATCAAAATCAATTTGTGACAAGCCATCAGTTTGATAAAATCGTTCATGAATTAATGCCATACTTTTAATCCTATCCTGCCCTTCTTTTAAAGCTTTATACGCCGATTCATCTTGAACATAACTAGTTTGAAGATTAAAAAGACTTATAATAATTTGCAAATTGTTTTTTACACGATGGTGAATCTCACGAAGCAATACTCCTTTTTCTTCTAAAGCTGTTCGGATCTGTTCTTCCATATTTTTTCTAAGAGTAATATCCGTATCAATCACAACAATATTTTTTAGCAAACCCTTTTCATTGAGGATAGGTGTCAATGTAGAAGAAGCCCATCGCTTTTCACCATCTTTAGTTTCTACTTCAGATTCATAAATAAATGATTGTTTTTCTTTAATACAATCATCGATATGATCAACTACAAATTGGTTAGTACTTAAATCGCTTAAATGTGTTCCTTTCCTTTTTCGAACTTCATCAAGAGTATATCCAGTGAGTTTCGTATACCCTGTATTTACCCATTCTAATTCGAGAAATTCATCGAAAATCATTACTGCATTATCCGTTTCGGATGCCACTAACGAAAGCTTTGCTAGTTCCAAATTTTTCTCACTCAACTCTTTAGTACGTGCCTCCACTTTTCGTCTCAAAAGTTCAGAACTTCTTCGTAAATTCCTCGTACGCATCTTATACGAAAGCAGAATCGATCCCGCACCAATAACGATATACATCAGATAAAAAAATGGTGTTTTCCAAATAGGAGGTCTGATCGTGAAATTATAGGTTAGTGGAACACTCCAATCGCGACTATTAACCGTTGCTTGCACTTTGAAAACATAAGACCCTGGTGGGATATTAGAATAACTCGAAATATTTAATTTAGTTGCTGGAGACCACGAATCATCAAAACCTTCAAGCTTATAACGGAATTGTACATCTTCTGGCGTTGTTAAATAAATTCCGCTACAAATAAAACTAAGATGGTTATTGTTATATGGGAGAACTAATTTTATTGGTAAACCAGTATGGATATCAATATTTATTCTGCTTTTTGACCAATTAACATTTTCTAGAAAAAGCTGTATATTATTAATGGTCACTAGTGGCAATGTTGGCTTCATTGCCTCAGAAGTAGGATTAAACCGAATCGCTCCATTAACTGTTGCAAACCAGATATTGCCTAATGTATCTTCACTTGCAGCGTTACTTTCCACACCTAAAAATCCATTACTTTTATCATAATGAATATTTTTTATGATACCAGTTTGAATGTATTCATCCCAGTTTATACAATCCAATCCCTCTGGGGTACCAAGCCATAACATATTTCTACTATCTACAAAATTGAATAAAAGTCGTTCACTGAAAAGTCCGCTTTTCTTGTTTAGAATTGTTACAGGATTTGCTTTTAAAATTGGATTATACCTAATAATGCCAAAATCATAGGTGCTTATTAAAATATTGCCAAAATTGTCATTGATAATAGAAGTTATAGGGGCTTTTGGTAATTTGTATTCTTCATTTAAACTAACCACTTTATTTCCATCAAGGTAATAAACTCCCTTCAAAGTTCCGATCCATATTTTCCCTTGTGGATCTTCAATTAATACACGAACTTTATCATTCGACAACCCTTGATTAACTCCAATTTGCGAAAAAATACCCTTATCAAAACAATAAATCCCTTTATCAGTACCAAAATACAATTTACCATTTTTATCTTGAAGGATTGCATAGATTATTTGGTTTTGCATATTCGGAAAAGGGTGCTCAACGTTTTCACGATCTAGGTTATATCTAGCGGGACCATTAGTTGTCCCAAACCAATAATTCGAATCCCTATCTTGATAAATACACCAAATTGTATTGCTTTTAAGCCCATTTTCTGTACTCAGCTTACTATAACTTTTCCCATTAAAGATATTTACCCCACCTGCTAAAGTGCCAAACCAAGTTTTATTATGAGCGTCGGTATAAAGACTTAAAATATTGTTGTTTGATAGTCCATCTTCAACAGTATAAGTTGTAAATCGATCTCCATTGTATTTGTAAACGCCATTCAATGTGCCGATCCAAAAATTACCTTCTCTATCTTCAGTAACAGTTTTAATAATATTACTATTTACGCCGCCTTGTACATGAATTCCTACAATCGTATCCTTAAATAATTTACCAATTCCTCCACCGTACGTTCCAAGCCAAACATTGTTATTCCTATCTATTTCCAAATCTTCAACTCTTTCATTAGGAATACCATTTGCTAACGTAAAATTTTTAAAAACTTTTCCGTCAAAGCAACTTATTCCTTCATAAGTACCGAACCATAATTTACCATCTTTTGCTTCTTGAATTCGGTATACGATATTACTTACAAGCCCTTGATCAATAGTATAGTTTTGGAATTTTTTACCATCGAATTTACTTACCCCTCCAATCGTTGCAATCCATAAATTGCCATTTCTATCAAAGTGAAGATCAAAAATATTGTTATTGATAAGTCCATGTGTTGTTGTATAATTTACAAAATTCTTACCATCATAACGGCTAAGGCCTTCGGAGGTGCCAATCCAGATGACCCCATTATTATCTTCACAAACAGCATTTACAATATCACTTAAAAGACCATCATTTGAAGTATAATTGAAGAAACTAGTTCCAGTATATTTTACTAATCCTTTTCGAATAGTACCAAACCAAAGATTTCCTGATTTATCCTCAAAAACTGTTTTTACTGGATTGGTTGTCAATATATTATCCTCAGAAAAGGGAGTAAAAATCTTACCATCAAATCGTACTAAACCATTCATTGTACAAATCCAAAGTTTACCGTAACGATCTTGAATGATTTTATTTACTTGATTACCTGGTAATCCTTGAGTTGTTGTATAGTTTGAAAAATTAAACCTTTGAGCCCCTGCCTCTATTGACAGAACAAGAATTACAAAAAGTAATATTAATCGGTTTTTCACAGAATGAGAGAATCTTCTAAATTGGATTTGCCAAATATCGGTAATGTTGGCACGCAATTTTAGATTATTTTTTGCATTTAAATTGATTAATTAAAAGGATGAAAAAAAATAAAATAATCTGTCACTTCTTAGTGCTGCAATGGTTTCAAAGCATTACCTTTGTTTAAATATCCTTAAAAGTAAAACCGTAAATAATCTAAATATGAAACAAACCTTTACAAACACAGTATGGAAGTACTTATTGGTAGTGCTTTTCATTAGCTTAGGTGCTTCTGCTCAAGCTCAAACGCCTAGTGTTGCGATTGTCCCTTCGGGACCGATAGTATGTGCTGGAACAAAATTAGATGCAATAACAACTAACTTGGTTGGTCCTTATATTTATTTGTGGAGTACTGGCGCAACTACTTCATCAATAGTAGTAACTCAAACTGGATTTTATCGTGTTTCAGTTTTGGGAACTTTCAATGGCAGTACAAGAAAAGTGCGTAGTAACTGGGTTCCATTATTTGTAATTCCATTAACAAATGCTTCCATAGCAGCTAATGGATCTACGAATCTTTGCCCTGGTGAAAATGTAATATTGACTGCTAATGGAGGACAATTCTTTAGCAACTATTTATGGAGTAATGGTTCTTCTAACCATAATATCACTGTCAATACTACCGGTGATTATTCTGTAACCATATCAAATAATTTTGGTAGTTGTAATACAAGTACTACTGCAACAATTCACGTTCAATCATTTGATTCAACTTTCATCCCGAACATTAATGCAGTAGGACCTATTACAGTTTGTAAACCAGGATACGTTCATTTAACTGCCGATTCAGGTTTCTCAGGTTACTCATGGTCAACAGGTGCTACTACACAAAATGTAAACATTTTAATGGATGGCCTTCAACAAGGTCCAGTTCTAGATACATTAACTGTTTACTTAACTGTTCAAATAAATAATTCTTGTGAGTTTACTAATCCAAACGGAATTGTTGTTCGTTCAATACGTGAGCCTAAATTAACTACAGCTTCTTGTGGTAATTTTAATTACACATCAGCGGATAGTATTCATAGTGAAGTAGTATTAACTTATTTGAATTTCATTCCACAATACGAATTTGAATTTGAAGAAACTACACAACCTGGAATTACTTGGACTTATCTTTCAAATACACGTTGGGCAAATTTTGCAAACGTAACTCCAGCATTACAACCAGGATCATTTTATAATGTACGTGTTCGTGCAGTAATTGGCGGAACACCTTATTGCTATGGTAATGTATGTCAGATTGGTTTAACTCCTCTAAGATTATCAAATGTAAATGCTACTCAAGCCATACGTACTGATGGAACTTCCTTAGATGCTCTAGTATTTCCAAATCCATCTTCTGAATCATTTAAATTGGTAATACGCAACTTAAATGCTGATCAGTCTACTTCAGTCCGTGTATCTGATGTTTCTGGACGATTAGTTCACGAATATAAGTATGATACTACATCTGAATCATTACAATTTGGTCAAGAATTAAGTAATGGAATTTATTTCGTTACAGTTGAACAAGGTGATGCTAAATCAGTAACACGTGTTGTTAAAACAAATTAATTTAACTTAAAGGTTATAAACCACTGCTTGCATAAGAAGAGCTCCGTAATACGGAGCTCTTCTTGTTTTACATCTATTCGCAATCCTATTTCGCTGCAATCAAAAACAAGATATCATGGAGCATCCAATTCAAGTTGTTGCAGGAATTATTTATAATTCAGAATATAAAAAAATACTGATTGCAAGGAAAAAATCAACTTTCATTCTTGGTGGATTATGGGAATTTCCAGGAGGAAAAGTAGAAGAAAATGAAAGTTATGAAATTGCACTAAAAAGAGAACTTAAAGAAGAATTAAATATTGAAATTAATTCTATTCACTCCTTTTTAAGTGCGCAACACATTTCAAATGGAATACTTATTCAATTACATTCATTTCAATGTAGTTATCAATCTGGAGAAATAACTTTAAAAGATCATGATCAAGTAAAATGGGTAGAAAAGTCAGAGTTGTCTTCTTATAATTTTTCGCCAGCGGACATTCATATTGTGAAAAATATATCCTCATGCCTTTAAACGCTCGAAAAACTATTTTGCTATTAATTCTCTTATTAGAGCGGTCATTTTTATCTCTGCGGCTTGAGCCACTTTTAAAACTTCTTCATGAGTAATAATCTGCACATCTTCCAAACCTCCCATATCAGTAATAATAGAAATTGCAAAAACGGGTAACCCCATGTGACGAGCAACTATTACCTCAGGGATGGTTGACATTCCTACACAATCAGCACCTATTGTACGAATGTATTTGTATTCCGCACGAGTTTCATACGTTGGACCAGTTACTGCTGCGTAAACACCTACATGGCAGCGATAGTTTTTAGCTTTAGCGATATCCATAGCAGCCTTTACTAATGTTGGGTCATAAGGAGCACTCATATCGGGAAAACGTGGTCCAAGCTCATCAGTATTAGGACCTATCAAAGGATTTGTACCCATCAAGTTAATATGATCATCGATTATCATAAGATCACCAACTTGAAAATTCGGATTCATACCTCCACTTGCATTCGATAAAAACAAACGATTGATACCTAAATATTTTAAAACACGAATGGGAAATGCAACATCTTGCATTGAATATCCTTCATAAAAATGGAATCGTCCTTGCATAACTGCAACTTTTACTCCATTTAATTTACCTAATAATAACTTGCTACCATGCCCATGAACTGTAGAAACAGGAAAATTAGGAATATCACTGTAAGACAATGAATGTTCAACTTCAACATCTTTCACTAATCCACCTAATCCAGATCCTAAAACAATTCCAACCTCAGGAGTAAATCCAGTTTTTGACTGTATATAATCAACGGTGGCTTTAATTCGATTCAACATAATGTTGTATAAATTGGTTAAATTCGTTTGATTGATTTCCGACAAATGCAATATCGATATCGATTACTGCAATTGGTAAATCTTTTGTTAACATTTTCAATTCTGGTCTTTGCAAACGCATAGCATCTTTACGTGTGGTGATGATATATGTTGGCGTATTTTCAAATGACATCGCAAACATATCAAATTTCTTTCTTAGATGAACTATATCAGCAACAGAATATGAATGATGATCAGGAAATATTAATTCATCTATAGCAAGACAATAATCAATGAGGAATGCCTTTAATGGTGCAGGATTTGCAATTCCAGTTAACAGTAAAATATTTTTATCTTTCAACTCTTCTAGCGTAATATTCCTTTCATTATCTGTTGTTAAAAAGTCATTGTATTTGATAAATGAGAAGAAAATTTTCTGAAGACTATTTAGTTTTAATCGAAATTTTATGGAGGCCATTTCCGTTTCACTAATTGAAGCCGGACATTTTGTAACGATGATACATTGTGCTCTCAAGGATGATCTTGCTGGCTCACGTAATCTTCCTAAAGGCAACAGTTTATCATCAACATACAGGTCATTAAATTCAGTAAGTAAAATATTCAATCCCGCTTTAACATAGCGATGCTGGAATGCATCATCCAAAATTACTACATCTGGAGTTCCATTATTTTGAATGATTAATTCTATTCCTTCCTCTCTTTTTTCAGAAACAGCAACTGTTACATCTTGTAAAAACTTTGCGTATTGAAGAGGCTCATCGCCAACATCAATTGAATTATCTGTATGATTCACAAAACGAAAACCTTTTGTTGATCTTCCATAACCTCTGGATAGTATTGTTATTTTATGAGAAGAACGAAGAAGGTTTGCCAAGTAAAAAACATGTGGTGATTTACCTGTTCCTCCAGTTTTTAAATTACCAACGCAAATAACTGGGAAATAAAATGATTTTTGCTTCAATATACCTTTATCGAACAAGAAGTTCCTAATGAAAATTATCATTCCGTACAATTTCGCAAAAGGCCAAAGAAGTATTTTCATCCTGCGAAAATAGAATAATTCACTGCATCCTTAAAGGAGACAATTGATTTAGGCATTGCTTAATTACCTTTGTGTTCAAATTTATTATCATGCGCCTAAAGGAAATCATCAATGTAATCGAACAATTAGCACCAAGTTCCTATCAAGAATCTTATGATAATTCTGGTCTTATTACAGGGAATACTGAAATGGAAATTACTGGTGCTTTAATATGTTTAGATAGTTTGGAAATCATTTTGAACGAAGCAATAGAAAAAAAATGCAATCTAATAATTGCGCATCATCCAATTGTTTTTACAGGGCTAAAACGATTAAATGGCAATAATTATATTGAACGAGTTATTATTAAGGCAATCAAAAATGATATTGCCATATATGCAGTACACACTAATTTAGACAATGTTTATGATGGAGTTAATTCAAAAATTTGTGAGAAATTAAATTTAATCAATTGTAAGATACTTTCACCAAAGAGTCATCAACTAAGAAAGTTGGTGACCTATGCACAAAAGAAAGATGCCGAAGGAATTAGGAATGCACTTTTTAAATCTGGAGCGGGAGAAATTGGTAATTATAGCGAATGTAGTTTTACAACAACAGGAATTGGAACTTACAAAGGAAATGACGAATCAAATCCTACTGTTGGTGCAAAAAATATTACTTCATTTGAGCCAGAAGAAAGAATAGAAGTGATTTTTCCGAAGCATTTAGAGGGGCAAATCATAACAACAATTAAATCGAATAACACTTATGAAGAGGTAGCTTATGAAATTTATGAAATTAGTAATGACAACCAATTTATTGGAGCTGGAATGGTAGGTGAATTACCAAATGCAATGAATCCAAATGAATTTCTTCAGTTTGTTAAAATCAAGATGAATGCATCTTGTGTTCGTTTTACCAAACCATTATTAGAACCCATTAAGAAAGTTGCAGTTTGTGGAGGTTCAGGAAGTTTTTTGTTAGAGCATGCCGTCAAATCTGGAGCACAAGTTTTCATTAGTGCCGACTTTAAATACCACCAGTTTTTCGATGCAGAGAGTAAAATCATGATCTTAGATATTGGACACTTTGAAACTGAGCAATTTACAATTGAGCTCTTAGGTGCCTATTTGAGCGAAAAATTCCCTAAATTTGCCGTCCATTTGACGGAATTAAACACCAATCCTATCAACTACATTTGATCATGGCTACCAAAAAGACCTCCAAAAAAGAAGACATTGCAGTAGCCGAAGCTCCAAAGAAGCCTTTGCCGATAGTGCGTACTATTGAAAAAGGTGAAAATACTATTGAAGACAAGCTTCGTGCACTATTCCAACTTCAACTTATCGACAGTCAGATCGATAAAATCCGCATTACGAGAGGGGAATTACCAATGGAGGTAATCGATCTTGAAGATGAAATTGCAGGATTGCAAACTCGAATCACGAATTACACTGAAGAAGCCAAAAATCTTGACGATCAGGTTAAATCGAAAAAGCAGACTATTAAAGATGCTTTAGCATTGATAAAGAAATACCAAACGCAACAAGGAAGTGTTAAGAATAATCGTGAATTCGATTCTCTTAACAAGGAGATGGAATATCAACAACTAGAGATTCAATTAAGCGAAAAACGAATTAAAGAATTTTCCGCAGAACTAGTTGCTAAAAAGCAAATCATCGACGCTTCTGAAAAAACTTTTGAAGATCGTCAAATCGACCTTCAAAATAAAAAGGCAGAATTAGATTCAATTATCGCTGAAACTGAAAAAGAAGAATTAGAACTATCTACTGAATCGAACAAAGCGTCTACTGTTATTGAGGAGAGGTTACTTACTGCTTATTATAGAATTCGTGGTAATGCACGTAATGGCCTTGCGGTGGTTAGTATTGCTCGTGACGCATGTGGTGGTTGTTTTAATAAAATCCCTCCACAACGTCAGCTAGATATTCGTCAACGTAAAAAAGTTATCGTTTGTGAACATTGTGGTCGAATACTCGTAGATCCAAATATTCTTGATAAATAATTCAGAAAATATAACCGCAAACAAAAGCCTCAAAGAAATTTGAGGCTTTTGTTTTAAACGAATAAAGAAACGTTATTTACTCCCTTCAAACAAATCATATCCAAGCAAGCGACTTTCTTGGTCACTATTAAACAACTTAATTCGTTTCTTAGCTTTTAGTCCTATTAGCTTACCAATTTCAGGATTACCTGTAAAAATATATGCTTTGTAATTTGTAAATTTCTGTTTAAAACAATTTCCAATATTCGAGAAGAAATTTTTATCTTCAATAATATCCTCTTTATTTCCAAAAGGTGGGTGAATTATAATTGTTCCTATACCATCTGGTCTTTCAACTAAATTAAAATCAACATTGCTAGTTGTAATCATATCATCCACACCAGCTGCATTGATGTTTAAAATTGCTTTTTCATAATCATCTTTAATGGATTCATTTGCATAAATACGAATTGGATTATTTACAATTCTTGCAATTTGTTTATCACGAATAAGATTAAATAGATCTAAATCAAAATCCATCCAATTTTCAAAGGCAAAATGCTTTCGAAATGCGCCAGGCGGAATTTTCGCAGCCCATAATGCAGCCTCAATCGGAATAATTCCTTCACCACACATAAAATCAATTAATGGTTGATGTGGCTCCCAACCTGATAGTATAACAATTCCTGATGCGATAATTGGATCAAGAATTTCAATAGCATCTTCTCCCAAATAACCTCTTTTGCTTAGTGATTCTCCAGTACTATTTAAAAGAATGGCTCCATTGCTTCCAATAAAAATAAAAATTTCCACATCTGGATTTATCACTTCTTTTTTTGGAGATTGACCGGTCTTATTTTTAAAGAAATCAATGACTGATTGCTTGGCATTTGTTGCACACAATAATTTATCTTCAATCAACTCAGAAGTTATCGTACAAATTACATTGAACGACTGTTCTACATTTAAAAAGTTATCCCATTGGATTGAATCTAAATTAGCATATAAATCTTTCTCATCATAAACTGGAAATATTTTAAGGAGAGGCAAAACCATCAAGCCTGTTCGCAGGCAGAAATTTGCTTTGTACATGAAACCAACATCTCCAGTACAAGAAACAGCTTTCCAATTGATTTCAACATCTCTCCCTCCTAGTTGACTAATTTCTTTAGCCAATACCTCTTCCAATCCACTATAAGTTGGAATAACAAATCTAGTTTCAGCGTCAAACATATAATTGAATATTTACGAAGATAGTTATAAGAAAAACTACGCCAATAAATCAAATTAAAAAGCTGCTCTTGAAACAAATCAAAAGCAGCTCAAACATACATTTGATACAATTTATTTAAGTCCAAAAGGAACAGTAAGTCCAATGGTAATATTTCTTCCCATTGCATGAATTCCAGCATCTTTTAATCTGCTTAAATGATCGTAATAATTTTCATTAGTAATATTTGTGCAGAGAAGGAATAAATTCGCCCACTGCTTACCAATAAGAAAATCAGTACTTGCGGAAGCACCTAAAACAGTAGCGCCATTTGTTTCTGTTTCGAATTCATCAATGCGATCTTGCTTTGAATAAACATCAAGCATCAATTTAACATGGGACTCTCGAAATTTTTTACCATGTATAGCCTTGAAAGAATAATTCAAATTGCTTCTATAATGAAATGGCGGAATGAATGGTAATGGCTTATTTGTTTCATCATTCGTAGCGTAAACATATGCTATTGAATTTTCGAAATGCAATTGATCAATCAAATGAATATCAGCAGATACTTCAAATCCCCTTAATGATGAATTCCCCTGAGTATATCGATACACGGGATAAGATACTGCATCCTTTGAAATGTGTTCATTATTTATGTTTCGGTAGTAAATAAAATTATCAATGAAATTATAATAACCTGAAAAATCTAAAGTAACTCTTGCAGATTCAAAACCTATTCCGGCATCAAACTGAAGTGATGTTTCAGGACGCAAACTTGGATTTCCAATTTCAAATCTAAATGTTCCTTCATGCACTCCATTTGCCGACAACTCCGAAATATTGGGTGCGCGAAATCCTCTTCCGATATTTGCTTTTAAATTAAATAATTTATTTAATTGCCATGTGCTTCCTATGGATCCAGATACAGCAGAAAAGTTTGACTTAAATTTATCAAACAAAATATTTCCAGCATCACTTAACTCATCGCCCTTTACTTCTCGTTGATCATATCTTACTCCGCCGTTTAAAGTTAATTTCTCAAAATTTTTCTTTACTGAAATGAATCCACCAAAATCAGACAATGAATAATTAGGAACAAGAAACTCAATTCCTTTATTCAAATTGTTTTGTTGTAATGTACTTGCTCCAATTACAGTTTCAATTCCTTTAACTTCAGGTAAATAATATTTCGCATCTAAAGTAAAAGTATGTAATCGAAAATAAAGTCCTGGCTCCGTTTTAGAAAAAGAAAATTCTTTACGATCATTCTGTTGCCAACCTGTTGTTATTCTTAAATTACTTTTACCAATAAAAAAGCTATTAACAGAGGAAATTTTTACATGTTGAATATTTTGATTAGGCAAATCCAACTTTCTTGTATTTGCATCTGCATCACTTACTGTTTCACCCGCATTATTTATAAAATGGTTTGTAGTTGAATCACGATCACCTTGTACTAGTCCAATATTTGCATCATACCAACTAGCATGCAAATGACTAAATCCCCATCTACGATTAATGCCCAATAAAACGTTACCATCTTTTTCATTGAAGCCAGAATTATATATTCTTTCGAGAGGTGCTTTATATGATGATGCATTTTTATAGGTACCACGAGCTCTCCATATAAATCCATTTGAATTTCCTTCAGACATTAATGAGTTTGCAGTTAATCCATTATTGGTTGCATATTGAGTATTCACTTCACCTCTAATAACGCCTTGTGGAGCGGGAATAGGTTCAAGAATATTAATCACTCCTCCCAAGGCATCCGAACCATATATCAAACTGGAAGGTCCTTTTAATACTTCAATTCTGTCAGCAGAGAATTGGTCTATCTCTAAACCATGCTCATCGCCCCATTGTTGTCCTTCTTGTCGGATACCTTCGTTGATAGTTACTATACGATTATAACCCAAGCCACGTATAACAGGTTTGCTAATTGCACTTCCTGTACTGATGCCCGAAACTCCTGGAACTTGTGCAATTGCATCAGTAATATTATTGGCGCCAACAGATTGTAATTCTTTTCGATCTAAAGGCACAACAGAAAGACTCGAACGCGTATTATTACTTGTAAATGCACTTCCAGTTACTACAACTTCATTTGTTTCGATAACTGAAGTGTTTAGAATAAAATCTTTGTTTTTTGTTATTGACAAATCAACCTGTTCACTTAAGGTAGAATATCCAATAAATTTTACCTGAACCAAAAAATTTCGTGAAGGCAGTCCTTTTAATTCATAATTACCATTAACATCAGTAGCGGCTCCTGATCGTAAATCAGCAATATAAACAACTGCTCCGATTAATGGCTGCCCATCTTTTTTGTCTATTACCTTACCTGTAAGAGTAACTTGAGCCTTTAATTCGAAACATAAAAGCAACATCATAACTGATGAATAAATATATTTTTTCATAATAAAATATTAAGTGATTAAAATAAATAGTGGCATCGGATATTAAATCTCTGAAGCCAGTAATAAAAAATATCAACTTAATAAATTTGGTGGTCCTCTACATTCAAATATTTCATGAAACGCAAAAGCAATTGGAAGAGCTACATATTTCTTGTAGAAATAACTATTTGTAACTTTTAAAAACTCAACAAAAGTTACATCTTGTAACATTGGAGGAACTGATAACTCAAGTATTAAGCAATGTTCGTGATGTTGACCAACAGCAAGATATCCTATTTGATCTATTTGATCAATGGTATCAGTATGATCACAAAATGAATGAACAAGTTCATGCGGAATAATCCACTGAAGGCATAATGCCAACAAGAAAAGTGAAATTAATTTCCGGAGTTTTAACATGTCAATTTAAAAATATATTTTAATTTTTAAATGCATAATCAATGATATTCGCTCCCATCTTCAAAGCTTTCTGATGAATCTCTGGCGAATCCTTATGAACTTCATAATCTTCCCATCCATCACCTAAATCGCATTCATAGTCGTAAAAACAAACTAGTCTGCCATTGTATATTAATCCGAATCCTTGTGCTGCAGTTCCATCATGTTCATGAATCTTTGGAAGGCCATTAGGGAAATCAAATTTCTGATGATAAATGGGATGGTTAAAGGGCAATTCAACAAATTCAAGTTCTGGAAATACTTTTTTCATTTGAGGACGAATGAACTTATCGATTCCATAATTATCTGAGATATGCAAAAATCCTCCACCGATAAGATAATTACGAAGGTTTTGTGTTTCTTGAACATTAAAAACAACATTGCCATGTCCTGTCATGTGCACAAATGGATAATTAAATAATTCTGCACTTCCAACTTCAACGATTGCTTGTTCTGGAGCGATTGTAGTGTTGAGATTTTGATTACAAAAGCTAATAAGGTTTCTTAAAGACGTTTCTAAATTTGCGTACCAATCGCCACCGCCATTGTACTTCAATAAAGCAATCTTTACAGATGGCTCTGGAGATTGGAAACTTAGGAATAAAAAAATTATTGGTAATGCAATAAATATCCTTTTGCTATCAACTCGTTTCATTTTACAAATGTAATAAATATGTGAGGAGATACTACCTCTTAAAATAACTAATCATAGATTATTCACCATTAAAGATTGCAAAGGATGAGCATGCGTGTAATGCTGCAGTTTCGGTGCGTAATCGGCTTAAGCCTAATGAAAGAGATGAAAATCCATTAGCCTTAGCTAAATCAATCTCCTTTGGAACGAAATCACCTTCCGGTCCAATTAATATTAGTGCGTTTACCGCTTGAATAAATATATTTTTTAATGACTTCTTTTCACCCTCTTCGCAATGGGCTATTAGTTTTGTTTCGTTGAAGTTTAACATGATGAGTTTTTCGAAACTGATCATAGGATTCAAAATTGGAAAGTATGATTTACGTGATTGCTTTGCTGCGGAAATAATTACCTTTTCTAATCTTTCTTGTTTTACTTCTTTTCTTTCCGAACGTTGACAAAGTAATGGTGTAATTTGTTCAATGCCAATTTCGGTTGCCTTTTCAAGAAACCATTCTAAGCGATCAATATTTTTTGTTGGTGCAATAGCGATGTGCAAAGTATTTTTCCGTGGTTCAGATTTTATTTCATCAATAATTTCTGCTGTTACAGTTTTCTTTGAAATTTCTAAAAGTTTTGCAGTATATAAACTTCCCTTTCCATTTGTTAATTGAATATTATCGCCAGATTTTGATCGTAATACATGAAAAATATGATGCGCTTCGTCGATAGGAAGAACGACAATATCATTAATAATTTCTGGACAATAGAATAACTGCATAGAAGGATATAAAATGATAATGGTGTAAAAACGAAATACGTTCTTACACCATTATTTTATGTATAATTAAATTAAGCTATCTCAGGAACAGAAGGAGCGGCAGATAAAATTTCTTCAGATGCACCGTCAGCGTATTGTGCGAAATTTTTCACAAACTTCAAGGCAAGATCTAACGCTTTTGCATCATACGCTGCTTTGTCGGACCATGTTAATCGTGGATTTAATATTTCAGAAGGAACGGCTGGACAAGATTTTGGAACACGCAATTTAAAGATTGGTAACTCTTCAAATTCAACCTTATTTAAATCGCCATTTAAGGCTGCCGTTATCATTGAACGTGTAAAACTTAATTTCATTCTGGATCCTACGCCATATGCACCACCAGTCCAACCAGTGTTTATTAACCAAACTTTAATCTCAGGATTCTCCTTTAATTTTTTTCCAAGTAACTCAGCATATTTTGTAGGATGTAATGGAAGAAAAACTTTTCCGAAGCAAGCTGAAAAGGTAGTTGTTGGCTCGGTGATTCCCATTTCAGTTCCTGCAACTTTTGCAGTATAACCAGAAATGAAATGATACATCGCCTGTGCATTATCCAATCTACTTATTGGGGGTAATACACCAAATGCATCACAGGTAAGGAAGAAAATATTTTTCGGAATTGCCGCTACAGAAGGTTCAACGGCATTATCAATGAAATTAATTGGATATGCTACACGTGTATTTTCTGTTTTGCTGATATTATCATAATCAGTAATTGTTGTATCAGGATAAAATTCTGTGTTTTCTAATAAAGCTCCGAAGCGAATTGCATTAAAAATTTGAGGTTCTTTTTCTTTGCTAAGATTCACACATTTCGCGTAACATCCCCCTTCGAAATTAAAAACTGAATCATCACTCCATCCGTGTTCATCATCACCAATTAAACCTCGGTTAGGATCAGCACTTAAGGTAGTTTTTCCTGTTCCAGATAATCCAAAAAATAATGCTGTATCACCATCTTTACCAATATTGGCAGAGCAATGCATACTTAAAACTCCTTTGTGTTGAGGAAGAACGTAATTTAGTACAGTAAATATTCCTTTTTTGATTTCGCCAGTATATCCGGTGCCACCAATAAGAATCATTTTCCTAGTGAAATCTATTGCGGCAAAATTATGTTGCCGAGTTCCATCAATAGCTGGATCTGCAAAAAAACCAGGTGCATTTACAATCACCCAATCAGGTTCCATATTTTCTATTTCTTCTCTTGTTGGACGAAGGAATAAATTATTTACGAAAAGATTCTGCCAAGGAAATTCAGAAACTAAACGAACATTTAATCGGAAACGAGGATCTGCACAAGCATAACTATCTCTAACATAAACTTCACGACCAATTAAATATGCAGCCATCCGTTTGTATAAATTTTCAAACTTTGTGGAATCAAATTTAATATTGACATCACCCCACCAAACAGTATTTTCGGTTTCAGCATCAACAACAGTAAATTTATCTTTTGGCGAACGACCAGTAAACTCACCAGTATCTATTGCTAAAGCTCCGGAATCAGTTAATTCACCCTGACCTAGTAAAATAGTTTCTTCAACTAATTCCGCTGGACTCAAGTTCCAATAAGCGGCTGAAAGATTTTTTAACCCTAAATCAGCAAGAGAAGCATTAGGGTTTTTTATTCCATATTCATTCATAAGATTAGCTAATTTTTGCAAAGAAACGTAAAATATAGGCTTCAGTCAACCTATATTTTTACCTTTTAAAGCGGTTTTTAATATTTTCAGAAATAAGCACTAATTTATGCTCTTTAAATGCTGAATTTAAATTACTTATAAAATTTTGTTGTTCGATTTGATTTAACTCATTTAAATTGAAATAGTATTCAACCTCACCCTCTCTTCCCCAAGGAATTGTTATATAATTGGGATTTTTACCTGTTTTCCTTGAAAATGTTTCTATAGTTGAAGTTAAAATATTTAGTCCTTCTGGATCTGTTCCTTCACCGATACTGATTAAAGAAATGGATAATCGGATAGTATCAGGCAATGATTTCTTTATTTCATCTAAACTTTGAGAAGGGGATGTTTTCACAGGCTGTTGCGAACTAGAACTACTTTCCGAAGAAGTTGATTCCATTGAACTGGAAGATGGAGGTGCATTCTCGGTGGAGACCTCCTTAGCGGGTTTACAGGAAATAATTCCAATAAATGCGATTGAGAATAGAAAGAATTTCATTTTGTAAATTTAACTATTTATGCCTTTCAAATCACTATCCATTTTAAATGAAAAAATCATCAATAAAATCCAGCCAATTATAAAACACAAACCTCCTATCGGTGTAAATGGTCCTGCCCAAGATAAATCAATTGTAAATAATGTTTTTGTTGCTAGAAGATAAAGAGATCCTGAGAATAACAAAATCCCATATATGAAGAATCGCGCTGAAGTATTTAAAATTTTAGCATCGGATTTCATCTTTAAAAAAGCGATAATAAAAAGAGCAAACACATGGTAAAATTGATAACGGGTTGCAGTTTCCCAAACTTCGAGCGATCTTATATCAATTTTTTCTCTCAAAGCATGGGCTCCGAAAGCCCCAAATGCAACAGAAATGATTGCGAAAAAAGATGCGAATTTAATTATAGTAGAAGTTTTCATTTTATAAATAATCCTAGAATTAATAATTGTTTTTAAAGATAATAGCTTACTCCTTGATTGACGAAAGTAATTTATGGTTTTTTCAACAAAATAATTATTTTGATTGAATATATTCATTTAGATCATCGATCGAAGATTCAAATGTAAATACATCATTTACCTTAAAATAATTTCCTAAATCATACGTATGATCATAAGAATATTTA
>JBBRAW010000062.1:0-19591 GCA_038206385.1 Bacteroidia bacterium
CTTAAGTCTAAAATTAAAAGAATTATATTTGACAATAACAACTTGAGCTAAGAAGATAAATCCTAAATATAATTTTTACATAACACCTCTTTTACCATGAAAACTACTTTACAAAAATTCATTTTAGTGTTAGTACTGTGCATAGGACTAACAAGCATTGCCAAAGCCCAAATGGTTTACATACCTGACTCTCAATTTAAGGCTTTTTTAACCCAAACATTTCCATCCTGTATGGTAGGAGATTCTATTGACGGCAGTTGCTCGCAGGTAATTAATACTACATATATTGATGTTTCCAACCTATACATTTCAGATTTAACTGGGATTATAGTATTTGTTAATTCGATACGTTAGACTGTATTAGTAACCTACTTACAACTCTTCCTTCCTTGCCTTTAAGCTTGACTTATTTGCAGTGTAATTATAACCTACTGACGAGCCTTCCTTCCTTGCCTTCTAGCTTACTTGCATTGTTTTGCGAAAATAATCCCAACCTAATCTGCCTACCAGATTTAAAGAATGTTATTGACCTTTGGATTAGCAACACCGGTATTCAATGTCTTTCTAATTATGGTAAAATTACTACTTGTACACCACCATTAAATACAATACCACTCTGTGGGATTTACAATACTAACGGTTGTGATTTCTTTTGGAATATAAATGGGACTATTTATTTTGATGCAGATACCAATTGTATTAAAAGCAGTAGTGAATACAGCATCAGTAATCAAAAAATAAACCTTTATCAAAATGGTGGGTTAATTCAACAAACATATTCTAACAGCGATGGAAATTATGATTTTGATATAGATAGTTTGACTATTTATCAAACAGGGTTAGATACCAACAATCTTTCACTTAGTATTTTTTGTCCTGCTAGTGGAATCTATTCAGATACCCTTACGGCTACAGACTCATTAAAATACAACCGAGATTTTGCAATGAAATGCAAAGGAATAGATTTGGCAGTTACTTCTATTTATGGATGGGGTTTTAGACCAGCTAGTGTACGTCAAGTAAATATAAAAGCGGGCGACTACAGCAATAACTTTGGAGGACGTTGTGCAAGTGGAGTAAGTGGAACTGTAACTATTATTTTAACAGGTTCTGGTCATTATGTTTCACCTACTAGTGGAGCATTAACACCCACAATTATTAATGGCGATTCACTCATCTACAGCATAGCCGATTTTGGTACTCTAAATTACATTGGAGCATTTAATTTTAATGTACAGGTTGATAACAATGCGGTACAAGGAAGTCAACTATGTATCACTGTTAGTCTGACTACAGCAATAGCAGACATTAATTTAAATAATAATTTTTTATCTCAATGTTTTACGGTGAGGAATAGTTTTGATCCTAATGAGAAAGTTGCTTATCCTCCAAACATTTTAGAAGTTAATGGAGATCGTTGGTTAACGTATACTATCAACTTTCAGAATACAGGAACTGCAGATGCCATCCATATCAAAGTTACCGATACTTTAAGTGCTGCTTTAGATGTTTCCACTTTTACGCTACTTGCTAATAGCAAAGAACCAATTGTTCAATTGTATAATACCGGTGTGTTAGTATTAAATTTTCCGAATATTAATTTACCAGATAGCAACAGCAACGAACCAGGAAGTCATGGTTATGTGCAATTTAAAATAAGAGCAAAAGATAATATTGTTATTGGTGATGTTATAAGTAATACTGCTAATATTTATTTTGATTTTAATGCACCAATAATTACTAACACAACTAACAATGTTGTAATATTAAATTGTAATACCTTGCAAGCAACGCTAGTTAAAATTGGTGTTACATTATCCTGTAACCAAGCAGGAGCATCTTACCAATGGATTAATTGCACAACCAACACTGCAATTACTAATGCAACGGCACAAAACTTTACGCCATCAATAGGAGGGAGTTATGCAGTTGTGATAGATTATGGTGCATGCAAAGACACTTCCTCATGCATACAATTTTCGGCAACCGGCATTAACGAATTAAATTCAACAGCGCTTACCGTTACTTCTAATCCATTTAATGAAAGTGTGCAATTAAAATTAGACCGCAACTATAACGGAACAATAAACATTTATAATTTATTGGGAGAGGTAATCTTCAGTGAAGCCATCAACCACAACAATATCACACGAGCCACGAAAGAATGGACAAACGGTTTATATATTATTCGCTTACAAACTCAAGAAGGCGTAATGGTGAAAAAAGTAGTGAAAGATTAACGTTTTAAAAAATAATACGTAGTTTGTTATTATACTAATTGCTCATTAGCAGTTTTTAATTCCAATATAGTTGCTAAAGGATCTGCAGAAGAGAAAACTGTATTTCCGGCAACTAAAATATCAGCACCTGCTTTTATTAATTCATGCGCGTTTTTTAAATCAACACCACCATCAATCTCAATTTTTGCCGAAGATCCTTTTTGTAAAATAAGGTTCTTAAGATCATAAATTTTATTGTAGGTATTTTTAATAAAACGTTGTCCACCAAAGCCAGGATTTACCGACATCATACATACTACATCAATATTAGCAATCACCTCCGAAAGAAAATTGCAAGGAGTGTGAGGATTAATTGCTACCCCAGCTAAAACACCAAGCTGTCGCATATTTTGAATTGTTCTATGCAAATGCGTACATGCTTCGTAATGCACTGAAATTATTGCGGCTCCTGCATCTGCGAAAGCAGCTAAATATTTATCAGGATCAACAATCATTAAATGAACATCCAACGGTTTACGTGCATGTTTTTTTATAGCTTTTATTACAGGTAATCCAAAGGAAATATTCGGTACAAAAACACCATCCATAACATCAAGATGAAACCAGTCGGCCTTACTTTCATTAATCATTTTTATATCACTCTGTAAATTTGAAAAATCAGCAGATAAGATAGAAGGTGCAATGAGAACTGACATAGGTAGGATTATTTATGTGGATCTTAGAAAGCGCTAATTTAAGAAGGATTTTTATAAGAGCAAATAAAAACAGGAAACCCCATTAGTTAAACTAACAGGGTTCCTCAACATAACCAAAAACCAAGAAACCTTCTTTTATCCCAAGTATGTTTTTAAGATACGACTACGGGAAGTATGTTTTAATCTACGAATTGCTTTTTCTTTTATCTGGCGAACGCGCTCACGTGTAAGTTCAAAACGCTCGCCGATTTCTTCTAAAGTCATTGGTGAATCATTCAAACCAAAGTATAAACGAATCACATCAGCTTCTCTAGGAGTTAATGTATGCAATGCTCTTTCAATTTCACGACGAAGTGATTCGGTGATAAGATTTGTTTCTGGTGAAGGCGATGATTCTTCTCCTGGCATCAAGTCCATTAATGTTGCGTCTTCACCTTGTGTGAGTGGTGCATCCATTGATACATGTCGACCAGAAGAACGCATCGTGTCCATCACATCATCAACTGTAATGTTTAACAAAGTTGAAAGTTCTTCATTGGTTGGCTCTCGCTCAAATTCCTGCTCTAATTTTGCAAAGGCTTTATTAATTTTATTGATAAAACCAATTTTATTTAGCGGTAGTCGTACGATACGTGCTTGCTCAGCTAATGATTGAAGGATACTTTGACGAATCCACCAAACAGCATAAGAGATGAATTTGAATCCTCGCGTTTCATCAAATCGCTGCGCTGCCTTTATTAATCCAAGATTTCCTTCGTTTATGAGGTCTCCTAAAGTTAACCCTTGATTTTGATATTGTTTTGCAACAGATACCACAAATCGCAAATTTCCCTTTGTTAAACGTTCTAAAGCTGTTCGATCGCCTTCTTTAATTCGTCGAGCTAAATCAACTTCCTCTTCAGGTTTTAACAGTTCTACTTTCCCAATCTCTTGAAGATATTTATCAAGTGATGCTGTTTCGCGGTTTGTAACCTGCTTTGTTATTTTTAATTGTCTCATTTTTCCACAAAAGTGTTATGGCAATCTAAACGGATGCTTATTAAAAGAGGTTGCATCTAGTAATTCTTAAGACAACTTAAATCGTGTATGAAAAATTGATATTTAGTACATTTTAGGATGTTTTAGAAGCCTTTTCATCAATAATGACTCAAGGGGATTACACGAAAAATTATTACTAAAATTAAAATAGTGAGTGGATTTATAAATGCGAAAACCCGCTAGAAGAGCGGGTTTTCAATTACTTACAATAAAAATTATTATTTGTTTTATGCTTCTGGTGCAACGCGTTCCGGACGATTTCCAAGTAAAACCTTACGCGATAAGCGATACTTACCAGTTTTCTTATCAACTTCTACCAATTTCACCTGAATAATTTCTCCTTCTTTTAATACACCTTCCATTGTTGCAAGGCGCTCATTAGAAATTTCAGAGATATGTAACAGACCATCTTTCCCAGGCATGAACTCAACGAATGCTCCAAATGTGGTAATCGTTTTTACTTTGCCTTCGTAAACTTCACCAACCTCTGGTTCAGCTACAATTCCCTTAATCCATGTTAATGCTTTATCGATTGACGTTTTATCAGGAGAAGCAATTTCTACTACGCCTTCGTTACCTTCTTCAACTATTGAAATGATAGCACCTGTAGAACGTTGAATTTCTTGAATGATTTTTCCGCCGGGCCCGATAACTGCACCGATAAATTCACGAGCAATTCGTAATTTAACGATACGTGGAGCATGTGCTTTGTAATCTTCACGAGGAGCGGCAATGGTTTTATTCATCTCTCCAAGAATATGTAAACGACCTGCTTTAGCTTGTTCTAATGCTTGTATTAGGATTTCGTATGGAAGCCCATCAACTTTAAGATCCATCTGACAAGCACAAATACCTTTAGAAGTACCTGTTACTTTAAAGTCCATGTCGCCTAAATGATCTTCATCACCAAGAATATCACTTAATACAGCGAAGTTTCCTTTACCGTCAGTAATTAATCCCATGGCGATACCAGATACTGCACTCTTCAATTTAACACCAGCATCAAAAAGTGATAAACTACCAGCACAAACTGTAGCCATTGAACTTGATCCGTTTGATTCTAAAATATCAGAAACAATACGAATTGTATAAGGGTTGATATCATCACCCGGCATCATTTGCTTTAATGAACGCATTGCAAGGTTACCATGTCCTACTTCACGACGACTTTGTCCACGGTTTGGTTTTACTTCACCAGTACTGAATCCAGGAAAATTATAATGTAACAAGAATTTGTTTGTTCCTTCAAACATAGCTTGATCGATAATTTGTTCGTCAAGTTTAGAACCTAAAGTAACAGTTGTTAAAGATTGCGTTTCACCTCTTGTGAAAAGGGCAGATCCGTGAGCAGAAGGAAGGTAATTAATTTCTGACCATATTGATCGAATATCTGTTAAGCCACGACCATCCAAACGAATTTTTTCTTTCAATACCATGCTACGGACAGCTTCTGCTTCCACATCATGATAATAAGTCTTTATCATTCCGATACGAGGAGCAAGTTCTTCGGGAGTATATTGTTTTGTAAATTCTTCTAAAACTGCTTTAAAAGAAACCTTACGAGCGTGTTTATCAGGGTTACACTGACGCGCTACTGCATAAGCTTTATCAAAAGTTTCTTTCCAAACTTTAGCACGTAGCTCTTCATCGTGAGTTTCATGCGTGTATTCACGTTTCTTTTGTGAACCTACCATTTCTGAAAGTTCAATTTGAGCTTGGCATTGTACTTTAATAGCTTCGTGAGCAATCTTAATAGCTTCCGCCATTTCTTGCTCTGAAACCTCTTTCATTTCGCCTTCCACCATAGTGATATCAGCAGCAGTACCTGCAACGATCATATCAATATCAGCGCGATCGAGGTCTTGGCGATTTGGGTTGATGATAAACTTACCATCAATTCGAGCTACTCGTACTTCAGAGATTGGTCCGTTAAAAGGAATATCAGAAACAGCAAGTGCAGCGGATGCAGCAAGACCAGCTAAACAATCAGGAGAAACGTTTTGATCTGCAGAGATCATCGTTACCATTACTTGAGTATCGGCATGAAAATCTGATGGGAACATTGGACGTAAAGCACGATCAATTAAGCGGCATATTAAAACTTCTGCATCAGTTGTGCGGCCTTCACGACGAAAGAAACCGCCGGGGAAACGACCTGCAGAAGCAAATTTTTCTTGATAATCAACAGTAAGCGGCATAAAATCTACGCCCACTTTAGCTTCTTGACTAGAAACAACAGTAGCGAGGATCATACAATCTCCCATGCGTACTACTACCGATCCATCTGCTTGTTTAGCTAGACGACCTGTTTCAATGGTAATTTCTCTTCCATCTTCGAGACGGATACTTTTTACAATTCCTTTTGGTTGCATTTTCTTTGGCGGCTTTAGCGGCGGTTTTGGTTAAAACTAAAAAAGGCAATTTATCGAAATTGCCCTTTTTAGTTCTGCCTTTCGGCAATAAATTATTTACGAATGCCCAATGTTGCGATAATTGCTCTGTAGCGATTGATCTCCGTTTTTTGAAGATAATCAAGTAAACTTCTACGTTTACCTACAAGGCGAATCAGCGCACGTTGAGTATTATAATCTTTCTTTTGACCCTTCAAGTGATCAGTTAAATGATTGATACGTTCAGAGAACATAGCAATTTGAGCCTCAGAATTACCAGTATTCGTGTCGGTTTTTCCGTGTAATTTGAAGATGTCTTTTTTCGATTCAGCAGTTAACAGCATGATGATTTTAATTCTTTTATTTCTAATATAAGGAGGGCAAAGATACAAACCTACTTTTGATTCGACAACATTGGAAACGAGGTTTTTAACAATTTGATAGTTTGTATTTATTTGATGTAAAATATTGATTTATAAATAATTGTGATATTCTACATTTTTCCAATTCCACCATTTTAGTTTTTCGGGCTCTCTTTTGGATTTAGGAGTCTCCGCAAAATAGACTGCACAACGGAAAACATACAGCAGGAAACGGTCTTGAGATTGACCAACTATTCTATTAGAATCAACAAATAGTTTTTCTGGATTTTTGCCCACTAAATCAGCAACATTATTAATTCCAAGATCTATTAAATCTTGTGTAATAGAAATTCCTACTCCAGGTATTTGTTGGAGATTTTTTTTAGAATTTTCAACGCCTGATTTCATGTAGCAAATTTAGTGAAGAAATAATTTTATGAGTCAATATTTTAAATCAAATTTTTAAGACTTTTCTCTTTGATTTTTCAGATAGTTGATTCGCTCGTTTAGTGAAGTCAAAGGCAATTTCACGTGCATCAAATAAATAGTGAAAAATAATTTTTGAACATCTCTTTAAAAGAGCTAAATTGCAGAAACTTTTCGACTTAAAATATTAATAAAATTCCCATGAATCGAAAGTGTCGATTACTATTTCTTTTTATAGTTTCTTTAATCTTTGCAACAGAAAATTGTACAGCTGCTTTACCACAAGCTCCGGCTCATGTTGTGATTCTTGTATTAGAAAATCATGGTTATAATCAAATCGTAGGATCTGCATCAGCACCATTTTTAAATGGATTAATTAATGATCCTTATTCAGCATTGTTCACTCAATCGTTTGCTATTTCGCATCCTAGCCAACCGAATTATTTGCAACTTTTTTCAGGATCTAATCAAGGTGTTATTGATGATAATGTGCCTGCCACTTTTCCATTTACAACTGCTAATCTGGGTGGAGAATTACTCGCAGCTTCGAAAACTTTTATTGGTTATTCTGAAGATCTTCCTTCTGTTGGTTATAATGGAGCTACTTCCGCAAATTATGCTCGTAAACATAATCCATGGGTTAATTGGCAAGGTGGTGTTACGAATGGAATTCCTTCAATTTCAAATCAACCGTTCTCTTCATTCCCTACGGATTATAATTTATTACCCAATGTATCATTTGTAATTCCTAATCAGAACAATGATATGCATAATGGTACCGATCCAACTCGAATTGCAACTGCTGATACTTGGGTGCAAACTTATTTGAATGCGTATATTCAGTGGGCGAAATCTCATAATAGTTTGCTCATTATTACTTTTGATGAAGATGATAATGCTTCTAGTCAGCGGATACTAACAATGCTTATTGGAAATGCTGTTTTACATGGAAGTTATAATAATACCATTAATCATTATAACCTACTACGACTTGTTGAGGACCTATTTAGTTTATCACATGCTGGAAGTGCTGCAACATCTGCAACGATTGATTATTGTTGGAATCCATGCGTTTCAAGTTTGCCTACAATATCGAATCAAGGACCGTTATTAATTTGTCAAGGATCTACAACAGTATTATCTTCAAGTATTGCGAATAGTTATTTATGGTCCACAGGAGCAAGCACGCGAACAATTTCTGTAACCACCGCAGGAACTTATTCTGTTACTACAACACAGTTGAATGGGTGTAGTGGAGTATCAGCACCCGTCACGACTTCTGTTATTACCGGACAATCAAATTCAACAGTATTTAATGAGTCGATGGGTACTGTAGCAGCAACAACTACCATCGCAGTTCATGAAACAAATAATGGTTTTGATAATGATGGATATACGATGTCGGGTAGTGGAGATATACGAGTGACAACTCCATCATCCAATTATGGTACAGGAAACCCAACAGCATCAGGATTAGGAAATGTTTTTATAAGCAATACAGTTGGAAAGAATTTTATTATTTCAGGAATAAATACTTTAGGATTAAGTAATCTTCAATTATCATTTGGTGTAAATAAAAATAGCACAACTAGTACAGGTGCTGATTTATTAGTTCAAGTAAGTAATAACGGAGCTGCATTTACTTCACTTACATTTACCTCTTTGCCAACAGGAGCTGGAACTGCAATTTGGTATTATCGAACAACAACGGGAAGTATTCCTGCAACTTCAAATTTATCAATACAGTTTATACAAAATGGAACCGCAACACAATATCGTATTGATGATGTAGTATTAAAATCATCTTTTTCACCTACCATAACAGCAAATGGATCAACAACATTTTGTCAAGGTGATTCGGTTACACTTACAGCAACAGCAGGTTCAAATTATTATTGGAGCACTGGTGCAACATCGCAATCGATTAAAGCATATACAGCTGGAAATTATATGGTAACCGTTGATTGCGTTCCCACAACTGCTACCACTATTACAACAACAGTTTGTTCGCTAACATTAAATTTAAAAGCATACATACAAGGATTTTATTCTGGGAGTGGAACAATGCAACCTGTATTAAATAATACTAGCCTAAGTACTGATCCAACAGCATGTGATTCGATTACGGTTGAATTACACCAAGCAATATCTCCTTATGCATTAGTCTCATCAAAAAAAGCATTGCTACATACGAATGGAGTAGCAGTTGTATTATTTCCAATTGCAGTGCTTAATAGCTCGTATTATATAGTAATCAAACATCGTAATTCAATTGAAATTTGGAGTAAAAATCCAAAGCAATTTGATGCAAATACTGTGAGCTATGACTTTTCAATTCCTGATCCATCAATTCCTAATAATCCTGTTCCAACATTAACAACAATTTCTCCTTCATCAGCAACAGAAGGAGCATCAGGATTCACCATGACATTAACAGGAACAAATTTTATTTCTGGATCAATTGTAAAATGGAATGGGACAACGTTAACAACAACTTATACAAGTTCAACACAACTTAATGCAGTAATTCCTTCTAGTAATTTAACAACAACAGGAACAGCAAGCGTTACCGTTTTTAATCAAACACCAGGAGGTGGAACTTCATCTGCATTGACATTTACAATAAACGTCGCAAATAATCCTATTCCATCATTAACAACAATTTCTCCTTCATCGGCAACAGCGGGAGCAATAGGATTCACAATGACATTAACGGGAACAAATTTTATTTCTGGATCGATTGTAAAATGGAATGGTACATCGTTAACGACTACTTATGCAAGTGCGACACAACTTACTGCGGTAATTCCTACAGCTAATTTAACAACAGCTGGAACAGCAAGTATTACTGTTTTCAATCCAACACCAGGAGGTGGAACATCATCTGCATTGACATTTACAATTAATTCAGCAATCAAGAAATTTTTATTTGATGCAACAAAAGCGGAGACAGCAGGAAACGCTGATTGGGTAATTGATGAAGACGCTTCACCTCAAAGAATTCCTACACCAGCACAATCTACTATCACAACAAGTACTGCAGAAACATTTTGGACTGGAGCCTTATCGAATTGGGGAATTGATTTAGTGAAGAGTGGTAATTTCGTAGAAACACTTCCATCAGGAACTGCAATAACGTATGGTAATTCTTCTAACGCACAAGATCTTTCAAACTACAATGTATTTGTTGTTGATGAACCCAACATAGTTTTTACTGCGACAGAAAAAATTGCAATTCTAAATTTTGTGAATAACGGTGGTGGACTTTTTATGATATCCGATCATACTGTTTCTGATCGCAATAATGATGGATGGGATTCGCCCGATATTTGGAACGATTTAATGACCAACAATACGATTCAGAATAATCCATTTGGGTTCAGTATAGACTTGACAAATATTTCTCAGTTGTCGAGTAATGTACGTGCTAACAGTAGTGCTAATGTAATTCTCAATGGGTCGCAAGGATTAGTATCACAACTTGAATTTAATAACGGTGCCACCATCACAATAAATGCGACTGCAAATCCAACTGTACAAGGTTTAATTTGGACAACTAGCTCAACACAAAATAGCAACAACATAATGTGTGCATCCGCTACCTTTGGAACTGGTCGTGTTTTTGTTGTTACTGATAGTTCTCCAATGGATGATGGTACTGGAATTACTGGAAATAATTTATTTGTTAGTTGGAGTTTGTACTCGCATAAAAAATTATTCATGAATGCTTCTCTGTGGTTGGCAAAGTTGCAGTAGTAAAAAATTAATTAGAATGAAGAATAAATTCTTAAATCTCTAATTTTTCATAAACGATAAAACTTGTGAAAGCTTTGCTTTTAATTCCTGACGAATAACAATAAAATCTAAGAAGCCATGATCCAAAACAAATTCAGATGTTTGAAATCCTTTTGGTAAATCTTTTCCAATAGTTTCTTTAACCACACGTGGTCCAGCGAATCCTATTAAAGCACCAGGCTCTGCAATATTTAAATCACCAAGCATTGCGAAGGATGCAGTTACACCACCTGTTGTAGGATCAGTAAGTAATGAAATATAAGGAAGTTTTGCAGCAGAAAGTTGAGTGAGTTTTGCTGATGTTTTTGCCATCTGCATAAGTGAAAATGCAGCCTCCATCATACGTGCACCACCTGATTTAGAGATAATCATAAACGGTGTTTTATGTAGGATACAATAATCAATTGCTCGAGCAATTTTTTCTCCCATCACACTTCCCATCGAACCACCAATGAAACTAAAATCCATACAAGCTACTGTAAGAGGCAATCCGTTACAAGATCCAGTAACAGTTCTAATGGCATCCTTCAATCCTGTTTTTTGTTGCGAATTAATTAAGCGTTCATGATACTTTTTTGTATCTACAAATTTCAATGGATCAGCAGAAGTTAAATCAGCATTAATTTCTTCGTAAGTATTTTCATCAAATATGATTTCAAAGTATTCCTGCGAACCAATGCGCTCGTGGTATCCACACTTAACACATACCCAACTATTATCTGAATGCTCCTTCGAAGGAATGATCGATTTACATGATGGACATCTATACCAAAGTCCTTCCGGTGTCTCTTTCTTCTCGTGAGTTTCGGTGGTAATTCCTGATTTTATTCTTTTAAACCAACTCATTGTTCTTCTGTAATGATCTTTACTTTTTATTAAATATACTGCATTTTAAAGATCGATTGATAATTTGAATTTAAGAATGATAAATCAATAACTAGGCAAACGTAATTTCCTTTGTTAAATAAACATCTTGAATTCCATTTAACATTGCAATACCATCAGCAAATGGTTTTTGGAATGCCTTACGACCAGAAATTAATCCATGTCCACCAGCACGTTTATTGATAACAGCGGTTTTCACTGCATCTGCTAAATCACTCGCACCTTTACTTTCGCCTCCAGAATTTATAAGTCCCATTCTGCCCATATAACAATTTGCAATTTGATATCTCGTAAGATCAATTGGGTGATCCGTTGTTAATTGCGAATAAACTAAAGGACTTGTTTTTCCAAAGTTTATTGCATTGTAACCACCATTATTCGTTGGTAATTTTTGCTTGATGATATCAGCCTGTATTGTAACACCCAAATGATTTGCTTGTCCTGTTAAATCGGCAGAAGTAGAATAATCTATTCCATCTTTTTTGAATGCATTGTTACGTGTATAGCACCATAAAATAGTTGCCATTCCTAATTCATGAGCATGTTCGAATGCAGCAGCAACTTCCACAATTTGTCGAGATGACTCTTCAGAACCAAAATAAATTGTTGCACCTACAGCAGTTGCGCCCATTTTCCAAGCATCTTCAACAGTACCAAACATGATCTGATCAAACTTATTCGGATAGGTTAAAAATTCATTATGATTGATCTTAACGATGAAAGGAATCTTGTGAGCATACTTACGTGAAACTGACGCAAGAACACCATACGTGGAGGCAACAGCATTACACCCACCTTCAATTGCAAGTTTCACAATATTTTCTGGATCAAAAAACATTGGATTAGGAGCAAAAGATGCACCAGCAGAATGTTCGATTCCTTGATCAACTGGAAGTATGCTTACATATCCAGTTCCACCTAAACGGCCATGGTTATATATTGATGCTAGACTTTTTAAAACTTGGTTGCTACGATTTGTTGGAGTGAAAATTCGATCTACAAAGTCAGTTCCAGGAAGATGAATATGTTCTTTGGAAATTGTTTTACAAGTATGATTCAAGAGTGAATCGGCATCTTTACCAAGTAACTCACTGATGGTCTTCAATGACATAATTATATGGTTTTAAATAAGTTGAAATCTCTGTTAAGAATTAAAGAGGAGCAAATCTAAGCAAAATTGAGATTGGAGAAAATTTGTCCTCTCTGATAGCTAAAAAATTCAATTAAATAGTAACTCCACTGCAGAGCAAATCGAACGAGGAAAGATTAGTTTGAAATGGATGCTTATAGCCAAATACTTGTGGATAGGTTTTAAATTGTTCAGCAGATAAAAGTGTTGGTATGATAGAGGACGCGTTAGATATTGTAGTGAAATCATTTTTCATTTTCGTTACTGGCGATTCTATCACTTGTATAGTTGTTTTGATTTTGAGTTTCTTCAATAGCCACTCTAACAGTGTTTGGTTTAGATCAATTAAAAATTCAAATTTTTGATCGTAAAAAGCCCATAAATCATCTTTCAGATATTCAAAGTTAGCTGAAGTATTGTATGCAGCTTGTAACGCTCCTTTATGAACCCGAATCCATGGCACATCATAACTAATGCGGATGTCTTTTATTTTTACGGGTTTCCTTTGATTGTGCTTAATAGGAATTATCAATGACTGAATTCCATTAGGAGATAAAATAAAACATCGGTTACGAGCAGTTTGTTTCTGCCAATTTTCTGAATGATCTAGTACAATATTAGTGTGATTATTAACAAACATCACATATTCCACAGAAGGAAGAAAGCCACTACAAAACACAGCAACAACATCATCATTACTTTGGATAAAACTTTCAGCCATGAATTAACTTTAGTCGTTATTCCAATGAATGAGATTGAACAATCTGCTCCAACGAATCTTTCCTAAGAAAGTACCATTAGTATCCCACGACATCCAAATAAAAACTGCTTTTCCGACAATGTGATCTTCTGGAACAAAGCCCCAAAAACGGGAATCAGCAGAATTATGGCGATTATCACCCATCATGAAATAATAATCCATTTTAAATGTGTAGGAACTAGATTCTTTACCGTTAATAAAAATTTTACCGTCAGGACGTTCTTCTAATTTGTTGCCTTCGTACTTACTAATCACACGACGATAAATGCTGACATTGTCTTGATTAATATTAATGGTAACGCCCTTTTTAGGGATATAAATTGGTCCGTAATTATCCATATTCCAACCAAGTTTTGGATCATAAGGATAAATGTAATCGGCATATTGTCCTTTAGGCTGACTTAGAACTTCTAATGAAGTAACGTTTGGCAATTCCTTTAAAGCTTTGACAGAACTTGCAGTTAAGCAATAGCGATATTCCCCTTGATTAAAAGTTTCCCCACCATCATTGATGTCATTTTTTCGAAGTACTTTATCACTTAAGCCAACACCATTTGTTTTGATATCATAAACATATTGACTCTTTTTAGGCTGCATATTTTGTTTGCCATTTATGAAAACAACACGATCAACAACTTTTAATGTATCACCAGGAATTCCAATGCAGCGTTTAATGTAATGAGTTTGCTTATCAATAGGTCGGTCATCTTCCATAGGATAATTGAAAACGACAATATCATTGTTTTTTACCGTGCTAAATCCTGGAAGACGGTAATAGGGAAATTTAATAGCTTCTGAATAAGCTTTGCCACCAGTTATAGGTAATTCTTGATGAACAAAAGGAACAGATAGTGGTGTCATCGGAATACGAGCACCATAACTTATTTTACTCACGAAAAGAAAATCGCCTACCATTAATGTTTTTTCCATTGATGGAGTAGGTATGGTGAAAGCTTCTATAAAAAAAGTACGGATGATTGTTGCTGCTATTACTGCAAAAATGATAGCGTCAAACCATTCGCGCGACTTACTTTTTCTACCACTACTTTGCCAGAATTTCCAGTTCATAATTATTATTTGGTTTCGAAATTAGGTAATTGTTACATTTTAAGATGGGAAAAGTAAATCCTTCATCGTGAATACACCTTTTTTTCCTTGTATCCATTCTGCTGCTTGAAGTACTCCAGTGGCATAACCTTCACGCGAATATGCTTCATGGTGCAACGTAATTTTATCAATTGGTGATCGCCAACTTACTGCATGCCGACCAACAACTTCTTCAGCTCTTAACGCCTCAATGGGCACTAACGTTTCATTTTCAGGATTGTTTTTATCAACTAATCCCCAATTTTTATAATGAGGATCAAAATTAATGATATCGTTGGCCAAGCTAATTGCCGTACCACTTGGTGAATCCATTTTGTGAATATGATGTATTTCGGTTATAAATGGTTTATAAGAGGGCATCTTACTCATCCATCCAGCAAGTAACCGGTTCAACTCGAATAATAAATTTACACCTATACTAAAATTGCTTGCATATAAAAGTGATCCTTTTCCTTCAACAAACTCAGCAGCCAACTCATCGTATTGTTCAAGCCATCCTGTTGTTCCGCAAATTACAGGAACACCTGCTTTCAAACAACTTCTAAGGTTATTTAATGCGGCTTCAGGACTAGTAAATTCGATAGCGATATCTGCTTTTGATAGATGCTCAGGAAGAAGGAGTTTTAATGAGTTTTCATTTATCTTAAAAATGATTTCATGTCCGTGCTTTATTGCCAACTCTGCAATTGCCGAACCCATTTTTCCAGTACCTATTAAAGCTATTTTCATAAATTAATGATTGTGTTTAAGGGTATCAATTAAAATCGAAAATTCAAATTGAGACCAGTTACTGCCGCGGCATTTGGAGTAAAAGGATTTGCAATAAAAGTAGGAGTTACTTGTAAACTTAAATTATCATCCACATCGAAAGTAAATAAATGAGCATCCACGTGCGCATCAATAATATTCAAAACATAAATTAAGCTTGTAACAATAATTGATAAATCTCTATTACGATGGTAGTAGTTTGATAAAGTTAAAAGATTGGCATCTGTATAACGATTCACATAATTATCGACAGTTGTTGAATCGCCATCCAATCTAGTAATAAGTGCACCATTGAATTTCTTATAATTATCGTTATTGAATTTGATTAGATATGCCATTCCACCAAACGCTGCGTAAATGATCGGCACTTTCCAAATTTTATGATTGTAAACCTGACCAGCACCTGGGAGAATAGCGGATAAATTGGTTGCTCGTTTTACGGAATGAACACGAGGTAAAGTATCAATTGGCGATTGAGCATTACTAACTTGAAAAGATAATCCAAGAAAAAACATAACAATGCTTTTTAGTAGAAAATGTGTTTTTAGTTGCGATTTTGTCACGTTTTTACTCGAAGAGATTGCTGCAAAGATAGGATTTCTGAATGTAGATCCGATAGCTATTGGTTTCAGAAATAATAACAATGAGAATAATGCTAAATCCTACTTAAAATTGAAGTGTTAATCGAAATCTAAAAGTTCAATCAAACGATTGAGGTCATCGGTAGAGAAATAATTAAAGATGATTTGTCCTGTACCATTGTCTTTATGTTTGATCTCTGCTTTTGTTTCGTAGCGATAAGCGATGCGGTCTGTGAGGTTGCGGATGTCAGCGTTGATGGAAGTTTTTTTATCGGATTTAGCTACATTTTTTTTAGGTGCAACTGATCTAACTAGGTCTTCAGTTTTTCTTACAGAGAGATCATTTTGAAGGATATCATTAAAAAGACGTAATTGCATTGCAATATCATCAACACCTAATATTGCACGGGCGTGTCCCATTGTGATTCTTCCATCACGAATTGCAAACTGGATTTGTGGAGGAAGTTTCAGTAAACGCAAGTAATTAGTTACTGTACTCCGATCCTTCCCAACTCTATCACCTAATTGTTCTTGTGTTAACTTGCATTCTTCAAGTAGTCGTTGGTAGCTAATGGCAATTTCTAAGGCATTTAAGTTTTCTCGTTGGATGTTCTCAACGAGTGCCATTTCCAACATCGATTGATCATTCGCAGTACGAATATAAGCAGGGATTGTATCTAATCCTGCCAATCGGGAAGCTTTGAAGCGACGCTCACCACTAATAATTTGGTAGCGATCGTGACCCATTTTACGGACAGTTATTGGTTGTATAATTCCTTGAATGCTAATTGATTCAGATAACTCTCTTAAAGCTATTTCATCGAACTCTGTACGAGGTTGAAAAGGATTTGCTTCAATTTGATTTAATGAAATAAGAGCAACCATTCCAGTATGAATGATATTGTCCATTACCGAATTAGCAGCAGAAGTGGCATCCTTGATGGGATTACTATTTTGCTCGTGATCGATTGGTGTTGTATCTAAAAGTGCTGCAAGACCTCTTCCTAAACCTGATTTTTTTATTGACATGGTATATGAGCTGTTATTGAAGAAGCTTTGAATGTATTAGCAATACTTGTGTGAATTTCATAATTAATGAAAGTGGAGGTTTTAATTTTCTGAAATTTTCAGTTTGTCCATTACTTTTTCGGTAAGCACTTTTTCCTCTGCCGACATTCCTGTCATGTTATTATTTTGAAGAATTTCGCGTGCTAGATTTAGGTAATTGATCGCTCCCTTACTAGTAGCATCGTGCATAATGATACTCTCACCGAAACTAGGCGCTTCCCCTAACTTTGTATTACGTTGTATAATAGTATCGAATACAATATCTTGGAAATGCGTTTTCACTTCTTCTACAACTTGGTTGGAAAGGCGCAAACGCATGTCGTACATTGTTAAGAGAATTCCTTCAATAGCTAAATCTGGGTTTAAGCGAGTTTGAACAATTTTAATAGTATTCAACAACTTACCAAGACCCTCCAAAGCGAAATATTCACATTGAACAGGGATGATAACAGAATTTGCTGCCGTTAATGCGTTGATAGTAATTAAACCTAATGATGGAGAGCAATCAATGATAATGAAATCAAAATCGGCACTAATCTTTTCGAATACCAACTTCATCATTTGTTCGCGGTTTACAAGCTGAATCATTTCTATTTCAGCACCAACGAGGTCGATGTGAGAAGGTAAAAGGAAGAGATTTGGTGTTTTAGTTTCTAGGATGATATCCTTTGGTGATACATCGTTAATGATACATTCGTAGATAGATGTTTTTACTGTTCGAGGATCAAATCCTACCCCAGAAGTTGCATTTGCCTGAGGATCCGCATCTACTAAAAGTGTTTTATATTCCAAAACCGCCAAGCTTGCTGCTAGGTTTATAGCAGAGGTTGTTTTGCCAACTCCACCTTTCTGATTTGCAATTGCTATTACTTTTGCCATCTTATAGTAACACTTTAAGTGTCATCTTTAACTAATTAAATTATAATGAAATACTGTCACCAATAGGAATAAGTATCAAGTTTTTACCAGCACTTGAGAATTTCTGAATTGCTTCTGTATGATCAATTTTGATGTATCCGAATGTATCGTAATGCATCCCGATTATTTGATCACAACGAATAAAATCCGAGGCTATTATGGCATTATCAATTCCCATTGTGAAATTATTACCAATTGGAAGAAAGGCAATATCGATTTTTTTATAATCACCGATTAGTTTCATGTCCATTGTTAATGCCGTATCACCAGCATAGTAAACATTACATTTAACGGTTTCTAAAAGAAATCCCATTGGGTTACCACCATATGTTCCATCAGGTAAAGAACTGCTATGCACAGCATTCACGCATTTTACTTTTCCGAAATCAAAGAACCAATGACCACCAATATTCATTGGATGCGTATTTTTTACTCCTTGTTTTTGAACCCACTGAATAATTTCCCAGTTTGAAACAACTGTTGCACCAGTTCGTAATGCGATTGATACTGCATCTGCAACATGATCTTCATGACCATGTGAAATAAGTATATAATCTGCTTTTATTGTTTCAATTTCTATATTGTTCGCCAATTCATTAGGGGAAATGTAAGGATCAAATAATATTGATTTGCCACCTGTTTCCAATAAAAAACATGAATGACCGTAATAAGTAATTTTCATAAATATAAATACTGAATTCCGCTTTGAACAAAGATAAGAACCTTAGAACGGCTTTCACTCTAAAAGTAAGGTCTACTAGCCAATCCTATGAATTAATATCACTTAACTTTTCAACAATAGGAAATTATCATTGTTGATAATGCGAAATGCGCAAAAAAAGAGTATTATCGAATCAATACAACCGTTCCTCTTTTAGTTTCATTTGCATACTTACGATCGTTATATCCTTGGTATTTCATCACATAAATATAAACACCTTCAACAGCCTTTGCGCCTTTAAAAGTTCCATCCCAACCAATATCTGGATTTTCACTTGAGAAAATTAATTCTCCAAAGCGAGTATAAATTTGAAGCAAACCTTTGAACTCAGTACAGGTATATTTATAATTGAAAATATCGTTTTTGGTATCTCCATTAGGTGAAAATGCTTTTGGGATAAACACGTTACAATTACATGTTAAAAGGGTTACTTGAATTGTATCGGCACTTACTCCACATTGGTTTGTTGCAGTAGCAAAATATTTTCCATCTAAACCTGGATGAAATACAGAATCTGTAGAACCATCTTGCCAAAGGTATGTTGCGCCATAGTTATATGCATTTAATAAAATTGGCTGACCAGCACAAAGCACAGTATCCTCACCCAAAAACACTAATGGCTTATCTTGTTGGTCGACGTAAATAGAATCAGAAGCTACGCAATTACCATTTGTTACAGTAACAGAATAAAGTCCAGGGTTAGAAACA
>JBBRAW010000063.1:0-19341 GCA_038206385.1 Bacteroidia bacterium
TGGAGTTTCTGGCGTGAATGCGTTTACATCTGTAGAACAAACTGTTTATGTAAATAATGTTCCTTCTAATCAATTTGAAAATTTCTTTACTGTTGAGGCTGAACGTTTCCGTAAACCTGTAATGCGTTTATTTCATACGGAGCTTGAAGCTGTTTACGAAGAGAAAAATAGAGCTCTTGATAATGATAGTCGCAAAGTGTATGAAGCTTTGTTAGGAGGTATTTTTGAAAAGCATCCATATGGAACACAAACAACTATTGGAACAGTTGAGCATTTGAAAAGTCCTTCATTGATTGAGATAAAGAATTTCTTCAACACGTATTATGTTCCTAATAACATGGTGATTTCATTGAGCGGAGATATAGATCCAGATTATGCAATTCGTGTAATAGATGAAAAATTTGGTAAGCTGCCTTCTAAGCCAGTTCCAACATTTATAGTTCCAGAAGAAAGATTATTAAAACAGCCAATCGTAAAGGAAGTACTTGGTCCAGATGCGGAAAGTGTGACGTTAGGATTTCGTTTTAAAGGTGCAAATAGTCAGGATGCGGATATGCTTACTGTCGTAGATTATATTTTGTCGAATGGACAAGCTGGATTATTGGATTTGAATTTAAATAATTCACAAAAAGTTTTGACATCAGGATCATCAACAAACATCATGAAAGATTATTCCGTTCATGTGATTTCTGGTCGACCGCGTGATGGACAGAAACTGGAAGAAGTACGAGATTTAATACTCGGACAGATTATGGAAATTAAGTTAGGGAACTTTCCTGATTGGATGATAAGTGCTGTGGTGAATAATTTAAAAAAGGAGCAAGCTACTTCTTATGAAAATAATAATGCAAGAGCTTCTGCAATGCTTAGTACTGAAGTGGATGGTGTAAATTATAAAGACGAAGTAAATAAGATTGATCGTATTTCTAAAATTAATAAACAACAAGTAATTGATTTCGTTCGCACTTGGTACGGCGAAGGATATGTGATTGTTTACAAACGCACAGGAAAAGATGAGAGTGTTGTAAAAGTGGTAAAACCAGCAATCACACCAGTTAAAATGAATCGTGAAATGCAATCAGATTTTGTGAAAAATTTGGCAGATCATAAAGCTCCATCTATTGATCCAGTATTTATCGATTTCAATAAATCAATTAAGACTGGTAAAATTAAAAATAGCATTCCAGTATACATGGTTAAAAATATTGAAAACAATTTATTTAGTTTAGATTATGTATTTGAGATGGGATCAAATAATAATAAAAAACTTAATCTTGCTTTGGAGTATTTGAAATATTTAGGAACCACAAAACTAACGTCTACAAAATTACAAGAAGAATTTTATAAGTTAGGATGTAGCTTTAATGCTGGTGCTAGTGAAGATGAATCTTCTATTTCATTGGATGGTATCCATGAGAATTTCGGACCTGCTTTATTATTACTAGAAGATTTATTAGCGAACATGAAAGCAGATACTTTGGCATTATCTAATTTAAAAGATGATATCATGAAACGTCGTGAGAATGCAAAGTTGAATAAGAATATTATTTTAGGAGCGATGCAGAGTTATGCAAAGTACGGAGCAAAATCAGCGCAAACAAATATCTTAAGTGAACGTGAATTAAATGCTACGAGTGCAACAGAACTTGTATCGTTATTAAAAGGTTTAACAGGGTACCAGCATTATGTTGATTATTATGGCCCAGCTGATAGCTTAACTATTACGAATACACTTCAGAAAAATCATAAGGTATCTGCTACTTTAAAGCCAATCCCGGCACCAATTAAATTTGTAGAATTGAAAACGGATTCGTCGAAAGTATTTGTTGTAAATTATGATATGAAACAAGCTGAAGTTGTTTTTTTGGCGCAAGGAATGCATTATGATAAATCGCAATTAGCGAAAATAAATTTGTACAATCGATATTTTGGTGGAGGAATGTCGTCTCCAATATTTCAAACATTACGTGAGAGTAAGGCATTAGCTTATTCGGTAAGTTCAAGATATTCTGCTCCAAATAATCTTGAGAAGTCTTTTTATAATTTTGCTTATATCGGATCTCAAGTGGATAAACTTCCTGAGGCTGCTGCTGGAATGATGGAATTGCTTAAGGAGTTTCCAATGTCGGAAAAGGGATTTGATAATGCGAAAGATGGAGCATTGCAACAAGTACAAACGGAGCGAATTACAAAAGATGATTTGTTAGCAATGTATCATCGTAATAAAAAATTGGGATTGAATTATGATATTCGTAAGGAAGTTTATGCTCAAATTCCTGCATTAACATTAGCTGACATTAAAAAGTTTCAGGAACAATTTATTAAGCCACTAAATTATCATATCGTAGTTTTAGGAAATCATGATAAGTTGGACATGAAATCACTTCAGAAATATGGAACAGTAACAGAATTAGAGTTGAGTGATATCTTCGGATATTAATAAGAAGTTTAAAGTGGTGAATTAGTTTGAATAATAACTACTTCACCACTTTTTAATAATATTGTTTAAAAAGCAAGTATGAATTTTAGTGATTTAAATCTGAATAAGCCTTTAAAAAATGCTTTAGATGATCTTGGATATTTACAACCAACGTTAATACAGGAGAAAGCTTTTTCTGTGATCATGTCAGGTAAAGATGTTGTTGGTATTGCACAAACTGGCACAGGAAAAACGATTGCATATATTTTGCCTTGTTTGCGTTTGCTTGAATTTTCGAATGATCATTACACACAAATTTTAATCATAGTACCAACACGCGAATTAGTAATGCAAGTAGTGGAGGAAGTGAAAAAACTTACTACCTATATGAATGTTATTGTTGCTGGTGTTTATGGAGGAGTGAACATAAAACCACAGATGGATCTTGTTTACAATGGTGTTGATATTTTAGTTGCAACACCTGGAAGATTACTCGATTTAACATTGAACGGATCATTAAAATTAAAATCTGTAAAGCGACTGGTTATTGATGAGATGGATGAATTATTGGATCTTGGATTTCGTTCTCAATTAACGCGTGTTTTTAGTTTCTTGCCAGTGAAACGACAGAACTTACTTTTTTCTGCAACCATTACTGATGACATAGAAATATTAATATCAGAATTTTTTAATACTCCTGTAACTATTGAAGCTGCACCAACAGGAACTCCAGTGGATAAGATTCAACAATCACTGTTTTTAGTTCCGAATTATAATACTAAAATCAATTTGTTGAAGTTGTTATTATCAAATAAGGAGGTGTATAGTAAAGTGATGGTTTTTGCTGCAACCAAGAAATTAGCCGATCAAATTTTTGAATCGATAAGTGAAAAATTTCCTGATGAAATTGCCGTAATTCACTCAAACAAATCTCAGAATTTACGATTTGAAACGGTAAATAATTTTCAGAAAGAAGAGATTCGAATTCTTATTGCAACGGATATTATTGCTCGAGGAATAAATATTTCGGAGGTAACGCATGTCTTTAATTTTGATATGCCCGAATCACCAGAAACATATATCCATCGAATTGGTAGAACTGGACGCGTAGACAAAACTGGAACCGCGATTGCTTTTGTTAGTGAATCAGAGAAAGAAAGTTTGGAGAAGATTGAAACATTGATGAACCAAAAAATTCCAGTAATTCAATTGCCCATAGAACTTCTTATTTCTGATGTGCTGACTGAAGATGAGAAGCCTAAAATTAGTATGAAAGCAGTTCCAATTAAGCAGTTAAATACGGATCCTGCTGGAGCGAGTTTTCATGAGAAAAAGGACAAAAATAAAAAGGTGAATATTAAAATGTCGAGAGCACAAACGCAGCGTTTAAAATATGGAAAACCAAAAACACGTGGTCAGAAAAAGCCATAGAGGTGATTGAAGTTTAAGACCATAAATACTTTTATTTTACGGAATCTTTTACTGCTTTAGATTTATTTTTAAAATATCTTCTTAGTAAGAAATTTGATTGCATCGCTTTAAGATCTTCTTCTAACACAGAGCTGCTTCTATCAAGATTATGAATTGTGCTTCTAAGGTCGTTTGCCATTGCGGTATCACGTGCAAGAACGCCTAATGGACCTGGAGTAATGTTAAGATCACGCATAAATTCGTGCATGTGATGTAAGGCTAATTTAGCAGTATCGGAAGCAGCTTTTAAGTTTGCAATAGAATTTGCTAAATCATCTGCAACAGCTTTATCACCAATCAATTTTCCAGCAGCACCTTTTCCATCACGAATGTCTTTTAACATACTTTCCATGTTAGCGGAAAGTTCACTAGCGTGACTAGTTGTTTGTTCCACATTCTCCATCGATTTACGAACCTTTCTAGCTAAAGTTGTATCCGAAAGCAAATTCCACAATACAGAATTATTATTGATACGTTTCATGATCTCTTTTAAATCAGTAGAAATATCATAAACATTCATGTTGGTATTACTCAAGGTATGCATCATTTCATCAGTGCCAACTGATTTTACGGAAAGTAACGTATCGTTCTCTTCTATGATAGTAGATTCAGTGGAAGACGCACTAATATTAATTAATTTATTTCCCATTAATCCATCAGAGCCGATATCTGTTACTGAATTTTTACGAATAAATTTTTTTGAATCTTTTTCGATTATCATCGTAACCAATACTGTAGTATCATTCACAATTTTTACATTTTGAATTGTACCAACATTGATACCAGCAAAACGCACATTATTTCCTGGTAACAATCCACCAATATTTCTGAACAGCGTATTTACTTTAATCGTTTCACTAAAAAGATTCTTCTTGCTTCCAATTAAATAGAGGGCAAGTACTAATAGCACTGTACCAATAGTTACAAATAAACCTAGCTTAATATAATTTTTTGTCTTTTCCATATTATTCAAAGAATGGGCGAATTTTGGGATCTTGTGATTGTTCTAAATCATGATAAGTGCCGATGGCGTAACAAACACCTTCGACTAAAATAATCATACGGTTGGCAACAATTTTTGCGCAGGCCATATCATGAGTGATGATAATAGATGATGTTTGATACGTATGTTGAATTTCTATTATTAATTTACTTATTTCTCGTGAAGTAATTGGATCCAAACCTGTTGTTGGCTCATCATATAACATTATTTCAGGCTTTAGAATTAACGTTCTTGCTAAACCAATTCTTTTTCTCATACCACCAGATAATTCAGAGGGCATCTTATCAACAGCATCTTCTAATCCTACATTTTTTAATGCTTCCAATACTAATTCATTAACTTCCTCCTTCGACTTACTTATCCAATGACGACGCAATGGGAATTCGAGATTTTCGCGAACTGTCATTGAATCATACAATGCTGAACTTTGAAATAGGAAACCTATTCGAACACGAATATGGTCTAATGCATCCTGATCTAATTTAGGAATGTTTTCTCCTAAAACTGCAACTTCACCAGCATCAGGATATAATAATCCTACCATACATTTTATAAGTACTGATTTTCCTGATCCTGATTTGCCAAGTACAACTAAATTCTCACCTTTCTTCAAATCAAGATTAAAGCCTTTTAAAACATCATTATCTCCAAATGATTTATAAAGGTTATCTACAGTAATAACTTTTTCGTCAGTAATGATTCCTTCTGTTGATTGTTGTTGTGGACTTTTTTCCATAATCAAGTGAGACCCATTAAATCAGCAATTTGAACTGCAATTAAATCGAGGATAAATATTAATAAAGAGGAAACAACTACTGCTGAATTTGCAGCTAGTCCAACACCTTCCGTTCCTTTTTTTGAGTTATATCCTTTATAGCATCCGATAAGTCCAATTACAAATCCAAAAAAATAAGATTTAATAAATGCGGGTAATAAATCGCTAAAATCTATAGTGTCGAAAACTTGTGTGTAATATAAATTCCAACTAACAACTCCTTTTAAGTTAACGCCAATGTATGAAGCATATAATGATATTGTATCTCCAACAATTACGAGTAGTGGGAGCATTAAAGTGCATGCTAAAATTCTTGTAACAACTAAATATTTAAATGGATTTGTTCCTGACACTTCCATCGCATCAATTTGTTCAGTAACGCGCATAGATCCTAATTCCGCACCAATACTAGATCCAATTTTTCCTGCACAAATTAATGCTGTAATTACAGGTCCTATTTCACGAATAACAGAAATTGCAACCATAGCTGGCAAATAGGATTCTGCACCGAATTCCTCAAGAGTAGGACGCGATTGAACTGTTAAAACTAATCCCATAATGAATGCTGTTACGCATACTAATGGCAACGATTGGTATCCGATAATATAACATTGCCTAATAAGTTCGGCAAATTCATATCTAGGTTTAAAACCTTCTTTAAAAAACCTTCCGGCAAAGGCTGAAATCTCTCCAGTTTCCTCAAGAAAATCTTTATACCGGTTCTTTTTAAACATTAATATTTATTTAATAATTTTTTATGAAGTTGATTTATTTAATGTCGATAGCTTCTGCAATCATTTCTGCAATGTCTTTCACTTTAACACTTGATTCTTTATTGAAATTTTTTACACCATCAGTCATCATAGTCATACAAAAGGGACAGCCTACTGCAATCACGTCTGGATTCAATGCTAATGCTTCTTCCGTTCTTTCAATGTTGATATCCTTACTTCCTTTTTCAGGTTCTTTAAACATTTGTCCGCCGCCAGCACCACAACACAAACCATTCGCGCGACTACGTTTCATTTCGTTTAATTCAATGTCTAATTTTTGAATTACAGATCGTGGTGCTTCATATTCTCCATTCGCTCTTCCTAAATAACATGGATCATGAAAAGTAATTTTTTTGCCTTTGTATTCACCACCTTCAACTTTTAATTTTCCAGTATCGATTAAACTTTGCAACAATTGAGTATGATGAATCACATCATAATGTCCACCTAGTTCAGGATACTCATTTTTTATCGTGTTAAAACAATGCGGACAAGCTGTAACAATTTTTGTAATATTATAACCATTCAAAAGGGCAATATTATTCATTGCTTGCATCTGAAAAAGAAATTCATTTCCTGAACGTTTTGCTGGATCACCAGAACAACTTTCTTCGGTACCTAATACTGCAAACTTTACTCCTGTATGATATAAAATTTTAGCTACAGCCTTCGTCACTTTTTTAGAACGATCATCGAAGCTACCAGCACATCCTACCCAAAATAATACTTCGGGATGTTCACCTGCAGCAGCCATTTCTGCCATCGTATGAATTTTAAAATCTGTCATTTTTATTTAATATGCAATTATTTGCAATGTACTAATTTTCTTCTGTTGCCCAATTCAATCGATCAGCGGGAGAGAATTGCCAAGGGGCACCATTATTTTCAATTTTCGTAAACATACCGTTGAGTTCTGCCGGAGCGCTACTTTGTTCCATCACCAAATAGCGACGCATATCGATAATGATAGATAACGGATCAATATTTACAGGGCAAGCTTGAACACATGCATTGCAACTTGTGCAAGCCCATAATTCTTCTGGCGTGATGTAATCGTTCAATAATGTTTTTCCATCATCAGTTAATGTTTTGTTTTTATCGATATTTTTTCCAACTTCTTCTAATCTATCCCGGGTGTCCATCATTATTTTACGTGGAGATAAAAGTTTTCCTGTAATATTTGCTGGACAAACAGAAGTACATCTTCCACATTCAGTACACGAGTAAGAATCCATCAGTTGTTTCCAAGTCAGATCTTGAACATCTTTTGCACCGAAACGTTGAGGAGTTGCGTTGGTATCAATTGGAGGTACTATAGCAGAAGGATCAAGCATTAGCTTTACTTCATTCGTAACACTTTGCATGTTGGTGAATTCGCCTTTCGGTTTCAGATTACTGTAATATGTATTTGGAAATGCAAGTAGAATATGTAAATGCTTTGAATAAGGAACATAATTTAAAAAGGCAAGAATTCCGATAATATGAAACCACCAACATGTTCTTTCCAATAAAATTAGTCCGCTTGTAGAAATTCCTGATATGAATGGAAGTAAAAAACTACTTACTGGAAAAGATCCAATAATTCCGTTTGCATTCGTATAATGTTCTGAACCGTTTAACTGCAATTGATGATCTGTAGCATTCATCAATAAAAAAGCAGACATCAAAAGTATTTCTACTACTAAAATAATATTTGCATCAGAGCGTGGCCATGAAGTCATTTCACGCATCCAAAATCTTTTCAATTTCAATATATTTCTTCGCGAAAGAAATACAAAACACGCAGCCAATACTCCAACAGCAAGAATTTCAAAACTTCCGATAAGGAAATTATAAAAACTACCCATAAAAGATAGAATGCGATGTGTGCCGAAAACTCCATCTATAATAATTTCGAGAACTTCAATATTGATGATGATAAATCCTACATAAATTAAAACATGAAAAAAAGCAGCAATAGGACGAGTACCCATTTTGGATTGTCCTAATGCAACCCTCGCCATCGTTTTCCAACGCACCGATTTGTGATCATTCAAATTGACATCACGACCAAGGTTAATATTTCTATTCACCTCCTTAACTTTTTTGGCAAAGAAATAAACAGCGATGCCAAATAAAAGTAAGAAGAGTAGGGAGCTAAGCATTCCGAATCTGATTGGGTTGAAAGGTGTTTTATTAAATAATAGGTCGCAAAAATACTACCTTTTCAGCATTAGTTCGGCCTCTTGAACTGTTATCCTTTTATTTCCATTTATTGCGGTGATAAAAGAATCTTTGTATCCAGTAGTTTTTAATTGAGATTGACGTTTACGAGCTGCAATTGCATTATCATAAAAACCAATAACATAACGAGTGTAACCATCGCTACATTTAACTCCTTTTACTTCTTTGTTTTTTAAGAAATTTGCATCATCTTTAGTTGGATTAGTACTCGCACCAATTTGAACAGTAAAGTATATCGAATTGTTTTCTTTTTCTGATGAGTTTTCTACGTTAGCAACAACCTTTTCTATCTTTGGTTTTGCCACAGCAACAGTTTTTATTTCCTTCGCTATTGCTGGCTTAGAATTGCTTTTAGTTTCCTTAACAGCTATTGGTAAAACAGTTTTAGCAACATTTTTTTCTGCGGTGTCTTTTAAATCACCACTCTTTATTAGATCAGGAGTACTATCCGAATGGTTTAGAATTGTTGAAGTATCTTTTTTCACTTCTAACTTATCTTTTTTAGTAGGAATTACGACTTTGGTTTCTTCAATAGATTTGGTTTTATTTTCCTTTGCAGATCCATTTCGCTCTTCGTTAGTACTTTCCATATCAATTTTATATTCTCTAAAAGCTCTAAAAATGGAAGTAGCAATAGTAGATTCACCTTTGTCGGAATCGAGGTATTTCTCTTCCATATCATGCGTCAAAAATCCAGATTCAATCAATACTGATGGCATCGCTGTTTTATAGAGCACAAGGAAGCCTGCTTGTTTTACACCACGATTATTTCGTCCTGCATATTCTTCAAATTGATCTTGAATTTTTGAAGCAAAGGATAAACTCTGATGCATAAATTGATTTTGATACAATGAAAAAATAATATTTGCTTCTGGAGAATTCGGATCGAAGCCATCATATTGCGTTTTGTAATCATCCTCTAAAAGTATCGATGCATTCTCACGCTTCGCAACATTGAGATTATCTTCCGTCTTATGAAGTCCCATCACATACGTTTCGGCGCCATATGCGACTTTATTCCCCGAATTAAGGTGGACACAGATAAATAAATCAGCATGGTTTCGGTTGGCGATGTCTGCTCTCTCGTGAAGAGGAATGAAAACATCCGTTTTACGTGTAAATATTACTTTCACATCAGGGTAAGTTTGTTCGATTTGCTTACCTAATTTTAGTGCGATTTCAAGAGCTACATGCTTCTCTTTAGAGGACGAACCTAAACATCCAGAATCATGACCACCATGTCCAGGATCAATAACCACCGTTTTAATTCGATAAGAATCACGGGGAGGTTTTGCCGCAGTAATTGAAATTACTGGAAGCAAAATACATATAGAAATCCAGAGGATACGTTTCACGTTGTTTTGTAGCTTTGCGCGATCAAAATTAGGTGTATCGAAGCGATAATGATGGGTAAACGAAAGCAATTGACAAGCAACTTATTAACGGGGCATTGTTGGTGGCGCTTATGTTTTTTCATGCTTTTTATTGGGCACTATGTCTCATTTGGACAATCACCCGACACGCTTTCTATGAAACAAACTGATACTTTGATTGTAAAGAAGGATACTTTAATTGTTGATTCACTGACTTTAGCAGATGATTTAAAGTCCAAAGTTAAGTATACTGCCGATGACTCTATCGTTTATGCGATTGAAGGTAAGAAGATCTTCTTATATGGTAAGGCAGAAATCACCTATGAAGATATTAATCTGAAAGCAGATTATGTTGAAATAAATTATGAAACAAGAACCTTAACAGCTCATGGGGTTCGTGATAGTTCAGGTAAAATGGCAGGATTGCCTGTTTTTAAACAAGGTAGTGAGGAATTTAATTCAGATAACATTCGATATAATTTCGATACGAAACGAGGCAAGATTTCGGAGATTACCACAAAAGATGGTGATAAATATATTCATGGTGAAACCGTAAAAAAAGAACCTGACAATACAACATATATCCGAAATGGTTATTTCACCACCTGCGATTTGCCACATCCGCATTATTTTATCTTTTCAAGAAAAATAAAAATTATTCCAAATAATAAAGTGGTAACTGGCCCTGCTGATTTATTTATTGCCGACGTTCCCACACCTTTAATGATTCCATTTGGTTTTTTTCCAAATCATAAAGGACGAACATCTGGAATATTGTTTCCCTCTTATGGAGAGTCAACTCAACTAGGATTTTATTTAAAGAATGGAGGTTACTATTATGGCAACAGTGATAAATTTGATTTAGCACTTACTGGTGATATTTTTTCACGCGGTAGTTGGAAAGGATTTCTGAGTTCTAATTATGCGAATCGATATCGTTATAATGGAAACGTATCATTCAGTTATTCTAAAACGTTAATAGGGGATAGAGCACTTCCTGATTTCTCTCTGGAGAAGGATTTCTTCATCACTTGGAATCATACTCAAGATCCTAAGGCAAGACCGAATAGTAATTTTTCTGCCAACGTAAATGCAGGAACATCTACAAATTTTAGAAATACATTATCGACGGCGAATAATTATTTAACAAATACTTTTAGCTCTTATATTGGCTATAGTAAAACATGGGTTGGGAAACCATATAGTTTCACTTCAAGTTTACGCCATTCTCAAAATTCTATTACAAGAGATATTAGCATAAGTATTCCATCTGCAAGTTTTAGTGTTGGACGATTTTCACCGTTTCAAAATAAATCCCAAGTTGGTGCTGCAAAATGGTATGAAAAAATTGGTGTAAGCTACAGTGCAACTTTATTGAACACCATCAATACAAAAGATACTTTGCTTTTTAAGAAAGAAAGTCTCAATCGTTTTCAATATGGGCTACAACATAGTATTCCAATAAGTACATCATTTACTGTTGCAAAATTTTTCACTGTAACTCCATCTTTTAACTATAATGAACGATGGTATTTAAAGACGTATGAAAAAAGATATTTAACTGGAATTGATAGTTTGGTTACTGATACTATTAGTGGATTTAAAGCTGCACGAGATTTTGGATTTAGTACTTCAGTTTCGACGAGAGTGTTTGGATTGAAACAATTTCGTCGTGGAAAAATTGCTGCAATTCGTCATGTCTTAACACCATCAATTGGATTTTCTTGGCGACCAGATTTTAGTGAAGATAAGTGGAAGGCATATAAGTCGACACAAGTTGATTCGATAGGAACAATTCAACGTTATTCAATTTATGATGGAACAATTTTCGGTGGACCTGGAGCAGGGAAATCATCGTTGTTAAATTTCAGTTTAGATAATAGTTTGGAAATGAAATTACGTCAGCAAACTGATACTGCCGTTAATATTAAAAAGGTAAAAGTATTAGAGAGTTTATCATTAGCTGGTAATTATAATTTTGCTGCTGATTCATTAAAGTTATCGATCATTTCTGTTGCAGCAAGAACTATTGTTTTTGAACGATTAAATTTATCATTTAGTAGTTCTTTCGATCCTTATGTTGTAAATGCATTAGAGGTTCGACAAAATACAACAGAGTGGGAGGCGAATAAGAAATTAGCACGTTTAAAAAATGTAAATTTCTCTGCTGATTTTAGTTTAACGAATAGCAAGAAACAATATACTTCGAAGAAAGGAGTTGGTAATGAGTTAGATGATATCAATAAAAATCCTGAAGATTATATTGACTACAGTATTCCAATAAATTTATCACTACATTATAATTATTCATTTCAAAATAATGTAAATATTGCTGATCAAACAACACAAGTTTTTGGTTTTAGTGGAGATGTAAAAGTTACTGATAATTGGAAAGTGAATTTTGCTTCTGGTTATGATTTCAACCAAAAAGATATTTCTTATACTTCACTTGGAATTTTCCGCGACCTTCATTGTTGGGAGATGCGACTGAATTGGGTTCCTTTTGGATTTGCTGCCAATTATTTTTTCCAAATCAATGTTAAATCCAGCATTCTTCAGGATTTAAAATTGACTAAAAATCCTGATCGATTTGATAGGAGATAATTAAGAAAAGTCATTGTAAGATAAACTCTATCTGAACTTATATTTTAATTGGAATATGTAAGGAGTTTCCATGTCAATTTTTGCCCTTTTTTTCGTACTTTCGCCTCCGTATTTCTATATTATGTTTGAAAATTTATCCGATAAGCTTGACAGGGCATTTAAACTGCTAAAAGGTCAGGGAAAAATTACTGAGATTAACGTTGCTGAGACGCTGAAAGAGGTTCGTAAGGCTCTCCTTGATGCCGATGTTAATTATAAAGTTGCCAAAACTTTCACTGATACTGTCAAAGATATCGCTCTTGGAAGAGATGTCTTGATTTCGGTTTCTCCTGGTCAACTGATGATTAAAATCGTTCAAGAAGAACTTATCAAATTGATGGGTGGACAAGCAACGGATATTAATCTGAAGGCGAATCCTTCTATTATTTTAATGTCGGGTTTGCAAGGATCAGGAAAAACAACGCTTTCTGGTAAGCTCGCCAACTTTTTAAAGACAAAAAGAAGTCGTCAGGTTTTATTAGTAGCATGTGACGTTTATCGACCAGCGGCTATTAATCAGTTACACGTTATTGGTGAACAAATTGGCGTTGAGGTTTACAGCGAAGCAGATAATAAAGATCCAGTTCAGATTGCTAAAAATGCTCTCGAAGTTGCGAAGGCAAAGGGCTATAATACTATTATCATTGATACCGCTGGTCGCTTAGCTATCGACGAAGTGATGATGAACGAAATTGCTCGTTTGAAGGAGACTTTAAATCCTTCCGAAACGCTTTTTGTGGTAGATGCGATGACTGGTCAGGATGCTGTAAATACAGCTAAAACGTTTAATGATCGTCTGAATTTTGATGGTGTTGTTCTCACCAAATTAGACGGTGATACGCGTGGTGGTGCTGCACTTTCGATCAAGTCGGTAGTGAATAAGCCAATCAAATTTGTTGGTACTGGTGAGAAGATGGATGCACTTGATGTATTCTATCCTGAGCGAATGGCAGATCGTATCCTCGGAATGGGTGATATCGTTTCCCTCGTAGAAAAGGCGCAGGAACAATTTGATTCCAAACAAGCTGCTGAATTACAAAAGAAAATTGCGAAAAACCAATTTAGTTTTAATGATTTTCTAGCCCAGCTTCAGCAGATCAAAAAGATGGGAAATATTAAAGATCTAATGGGGATGATTCCAGGAATGGGTAAGATGGTGAAAGATGTAGATATTGATGAGAATTCATTTAAATCGATCGAAGCAATTATTCATTCTATGACCAATGCAGAACGTGAACATCCCGATGTATTAAATGGATCTCGGCGAAAACGAATTGCAGAAGGTAGCGGAACAACTATTCAAGATGTAAATCGTTTGATAAAACAGTTTGACGATATGCGTAAGATGATGAAAATGTTTAGCAATGGCAATGCGCAGAAGATGATGAAAAACATGCCTGCAAGACGTTAAAAGAATTAGTAATATTGATTTTAATTTTAGATTAATTAAAAAGTATAAATGCAGTTAATAGATGGAAAAGCGACATCGCAAGCAATAAAAGAAGAGCTGAAAATCGCTGTGCAGAAAATGCTTGATGTAGGCAAGAGAGCTCCTCATTTAGTGGCTGTTTTGGTTGGTAATGATGGAGCTTCAGAAACGTATGTAAGTAATAAGATCAAAACATGCAAAGAAGTAGGATTTGACTCTACTCTTTTACGATTTGATCCATCCATCACAGAAGAAGAATTACTTCAGGAAATTGATCGCCTAAATCATGATGAAAATGTAGATGGATTTATCGTTCAACTTCCTCTTCCATCACATATTAATGTTCCTAAAATTACTGAGGCTATTTTACCTGAAAAAGATGTAGATGGTTTTCATCCAATCAATATTGGTCGTATGACACAGCAAATGCCTTGTTATCTCCCAGCAACTCCCAAAGGTATCTTACAATTGATCGAACGTTATGATATCGATACAGTAGGAAAACATTGTGTAGTGATCGGACGAAGTAATATTGTTGGAACTCCAATGGCAGTTTTATTATCACGAAACACATATCCAGGAAATTGTACTATTACACTTTGTCATAGTCAAACAAAAGATATTGGTGCTATTACCAAACAAGCTGATATCGTCATCGCAGCGATTGGTCGTCCTGGATTTATTAAAGCAGATATGGTGAAAGAAGGGGCTGTTGTAATTGATGTTGGAATGACGCGAATTACATCATCCGAAACAAAATCTGGTTTTAGATTAGTTGGTGATGTAGACTTTAAAAACGTTGCTGAAAAATGCAGTTACATCACTCCAGTACCAGGTGGAGTAGGACCCATGACCATCATCGGACTTTTGCAAAACACCTTGCTAGCAGCTCAAAAAGTAATTTATAAAAATGCAGGAAGTATCTCCAATTAAGTTGAAGCAAGGATTAATGCTTCCTGTAATGGAATCTTTCTACACCATTCAAGGTGAAGGAATTCAAACAGGTCGCGCTGCCTATTTTATTCGCTTAGGCGGATGCGATGTAGGATGTGTTTGGTGCGATGTAAAAGGATCATGGAATGCAGATGCTCATCCATTATTTTCTGTTGAAGAAATTGTTAAAAAGGCATCTAAAGAAGAAGGAAGATTCGTTGTGATTACTGGAGGTGAACCGTGCATGTACGATTTGGTACCGCTTTCACGTTTACTAAAAGAAGCTGGATTCGAAATTGCCATTGAAACTTCAGGAGCATATCCTTTATCAGGAGAAATTGATTGGATTTGTGTTTCACCAAAGAAATTCAAAGCACCTTTAGCTGAATCAATCATTGAAGCACATGAATTGAAAGTAGTAATTTATAATGCAAGTGATTTTAAATGGGCAGAAGAGCAAGCACTAAAAATTAATTCGAATTGCGAATTATTATTACAACCTGAATTCAGTAAGTTCGATGCAATCATGCCACAAATTATTGATTACGTCAAATATAATCCTAAGTGGAGAATATCTTTACAGACACATAAAATTATTAATGTGCCTTAGTAGGATACTGAATTAGGTTTTCATTAAAGTAATTTTATTCTTAAAAAATTAATGCAGTTCATGAATCTAATCAGCAAATTTATAGACATAAAATATTTAAGAGAATTTTTTTTTCTTGTTGTGATTTTATTTTCAATTCAAATCGCAAATGCACAAACGCCTCGTTATTCTACAACTTCAAAATCAGCAATTAGTGCATTTGAAAATGGAACAAAATATTATGATCAACGTGATTTTGAAAAGGCGATACGCTCATTTTTGCAAGCAATTGATAAAGATCCCAATTTTATTGAGGCACATGTAATTTTAGCAGAAGTATTAGCTGAGCAAGGCGACTATGAAGCTGCAATTTTACGTTACAATAAAGCTATTGATATCAATCCCACTTTTTTCCCCAATAATTTTTATCAGTTGGCACGATTAGAAATGAAAACTTCGAAGTATGATCGTGCATTGGAAGATTTTAAAAATTATAAGAAATTAGTGAAGGATATTTATCCTGAGAAAACTGTTTTGGTTGATCAAGGGATTCGAAATTGTGAATTTGCCATTGTAGCTTTGAAGCATCCTGTTCCTTTTAATCCAATTAATATGGGACCAGAAATTAACTCTGCTAACGCCGAATATTTCCCTTCGTTTACTGTTGATCAAAATGAAATTATTTTCACTAGAGATATTCCTGATCGACAAGCGATGGAAGGTCATCAAGAAGATTTTTATTTGAGTAGTAAAAAAGATACATCATGGCAACAAGCACTGAATGCAGGATCACCCTTAAATTCAATTTTGAATGAAGGTGCTCCTAGTATTTCTGCTGATGGACGATTATTGTTTTTTGCAGCTTGTGATCGCAGCGATGGAAAAGGTCGATGCGATATTTATTTATCACAAAGAGCTGCAGATGGTTCTTGGTCGAAGCCAATGAATATCGGACCACCAATTAATACTGGCGATTGGGAAACGCAACCATCATTTTCTTCTGATGGAAAGACATTGTATTTTATTCGCGGTTCTTATTCGCGTGATCATGGTTCACAGCAAGACGATATTTATTACAGTGAATTTCAAGCGGATCATCATTGGTCGGAGCCGAAAAGATTAAACGATAACATCAATACAATTGGAAAAGAAGAATCAGTTTTTATTCACCCCGATAATCAAACATTGTATTTCACTTCAAATGGTTTACCTGGAATGGGAGGGTTGGATATTTTCTTGAGTCGTCGTCAACCTGATGGCACTTGGGGTCCTGCAATGAATCTTGGATACCCAATTAACACTTCTGGTGATGAGAATAGTTTGGTGGTGAGTGCTGATGGAAAGAAAGCGTATTTCGCAAGTAATAGGGCAGGAGGTTTCGGTAGTTTGGATTTGTATAGTTTCGATTTATATCCTGCTGCACAACCTTTATTAGTGAGTTATCTGAAAGCAAAAGTTGTTGATGCAGAAACAAATTTGCCATTATCAGCGCAGTTTGAAGTGATCGATGTTACGTCAGGAAAAGTGGTGTTATCAAATTTAACAGATCAAAAGCGAGGTGAGTTTTTAGCATCATTACCCGCTGGAAAAAATTATATGTTGAATGTAAACAAAGAGCAATATTTATTTTATTCCGATTATTTTGAATGTAAAGAAGCAACCGATAAACAACATGCATACGATTTGCTCATTAAATTGCATAAGCCTAAAGCTGGTGAACATGTTGTATTAAAAAATATTTTTTTTGATGTCAATAAGTATGATTTAAAGACGGAATCGAATTCGGAATTAGCAAAACTTAAATCATTTTTAAATATTAATTCTTCTATTCGTATTGAAGTTAGCGGACATACTGATAGCACTGGTGATCCCAAACTAAATCAGTTATTATCAGAAAGCAGAGCAAAAGCTGTTTACGATTTTCTTGTTAAGGAGGGAATCTCTTCAGCTAGATTGACGTATAAAGGTTACGGTAAAAGTAATCCCATTGCTTCAAATGATACGGAAGAGGGGCGCTCTCAAAATCGCCGTACGGAATTTACAATCCTGTAATTATGCCATTTACACCGGCTCACACAGCCATATTATTTCCTGCTCGTTGGATAAATCCTAAATATATTTCATGGACAGCACTCATCATTGGGAGCATGGTTCCAGATGCAGAATATTTTATGTGGATGAATTCAGGTTCATATATCAGTCATTCATTTTTTGGAATACTAGTTTTTAATTTGCCGATGACATTCTTAATTGCTTTTGCGTGGCATTCCTTTATTAGAAAAAATTTATTGCAAAAATTACCATTTTTAAAATCGAAATATAAAGCGTCAACTATTCATAATTTCGCTGACTGGTTTCGAAAAAACTATTTGATATTTACTGTTTCCGCATTCGTTGGAATCATGAGTCACCTAGTATGGGATTCATTTTGTCATTCAAAAGGTTTTATGGTGAAAAGAATTCCTGTATTGATTGACTATGCACACATTGCAGGACATAACATACGTTGGTGTTATGTGTTATGGTACGTTTTTACAATGTTAGGATTGGTTACAGTACTAAGTGTAATTATTGATAGAAAAGCATTGTTTGATAAAAAACAATGGTTATTGTTTTTGAAGTACAGATATTATTGGGGGAAAGTATTTCTTATTGCTTTAATACTTTCTGCAGTTAGAATTTCACTAGGACTTAATCAAAACGTACCTCGACATTTAATTATCATTGCGATCGCTAGTTTATTATATGGGATAATAATAACTTCTTATTTAGAGAGAAATAATAAAATACTTATTTAGATTTCTTTTCTAATTCGTTATCCAATATTTTTTCCATCGTGTCTTCGTCAATTTTCTTCGCTATGATTTTTTTATCTTTATCAAGAATGAAAATTTGAGGTGTTGTTGAGATGTCGAATTCATGTCGAAAATTATTTTGCGTATGCAGATCTGCAACATTTGTCCAATCCAATTTATTTTCGATGATGTATTTTTTCCATTTTTCTTCTTCTACAGCGGAATTTATCGCAAATACTTTTACTCCTTTGGACTTAACTTTTTCATAGTAGGCTAAAACTTTTGGAGTAGCTTTTTTACAATGACCACAATCTGGATCCCAAAAATAAAGAATAGTATAAGGTCCGTTTAAATTATACATAGATTGATAATTTCCACTGGTATCTGCAAGAATTAGGTTCTTTGATTTTTTTCCAAGTAAAATCGGCTCCAAAACATCAGCTCTATCTTGTATTTTGTAAAGAGTTGCGGCATCAACCCAATAAGCTTTTTCTTTCGTGTAATTATTCCTTACTAAATGCACAAAAACTTCATCCATACCCATTATATTGGAAGTTTCATAGGTGTTTGTTAAAAACCATATCATGTATTTATAAGTCTCTTTATTTCCTTCTGCCTTTTTGATAAGACTATCTGTTTCTGGTATAATAGAATCAGGTATTTGAATAATCAAATTCTTTACATAATAGGATAGTTTATTATTGTAAACAGGACTTCTTAAAACTCTTTCATCTGCAAAGTCGAAAGTGTCGAAATAATGTTTTTTATAATATCGGAAAGCAAAAGTTGAATCTTTGGCACCATTCGGAAGAGTTGGAATTTCAGGAACAACAGGATCCTGAGATGCTCTAAAGATTGCCGCAAGAATATTTCCTGGATGATCTTTAGCGAAATTAACTTTGTAATTAGAAACTGC
>JBBRAW010000064.1:0-19189 GCA_038206385.1 Bacteroidia bacterium
GGTGTAATTTTATTTATTTACAAACCGACTACTTGTTTATCTTTTGGATATTTCACTGAAAAGGATAGGTTTTTCTTTTGTGTTTCGCTAGGTTGAATAATTAAATTCCATTTAATGATTCCAGTTTCTGAATTATAATCTGCTCCAGAGTTATCGCCCATCTTTACTTCAATTTCTTTAGCATTGGATACTGGTACTTGATCGAGAATAGTAATATTTAAAGGTGCAGTCTTCCCGTTTTTAACAGATATTGCATAAGTAAAGGAACGCTCTCTATTACTGCCAAATAATTTTGATCCACTTAAATCTTTAAGTTTTTCTCTCTTAATAGTAATCTTTTTATCTCTTCCTAAAGAAACTGTTAACGTATCTCCTGTTTGTGAAGGATTGAAATATGTTGCACCAACATAAGCCCCATCAAAATATACATTTGCCGATCCAGGTGTTAAACTTAAATCTTCCCAATTAGTAATTTTCGCTGTTAAAAATGCATCAGCATCTAATTTGGGAGTCGCCTCGTAAATATAGTTAGCTTTCAATTCATATTTTTGAATGTCTACCTGATATTCTTTTCCATCAGAAGGAATAGAGTAGGGGTTCATGATTTCAAAATCACTCGACAACTGATTTTGATTTACCTGCACTTGCACTGATTCCATCTTTGCTGCTTTCTTATCTCCTATTGATTCCATTGCTGCTCCACTCATCATCGGGACAGACATTGCATCTTTATACATTATAGGATTATTAACAAACAAATTTAAATACCAGGGATATAATTCTGGTTTAATAACACCTTCCGAAGGATTTCCTGTATTTAATTTCAATTTAACATTTTTCCAATCTTCGCCAGTATTTTGATTCACTTTTGCTTTACAAACCAATTCAATTGGACTATTTATATCCTTCGCTCGTAAATCATAAAATGAATACCAGCTTGCATTACTTCCTATAACATAACTTAAATCAAAATTCACATTGCCTTTTGTTTTCGCATCAATGCTTACAATAACATTTCCAACAGGTTGATTTTTTTTAATATTTAATTGCGAAAGCTGTTGCTTGATTTTTTCAATTTGCTCATTGAGTTTTTTTGATTTTAGATTGTTTTCTAATATATCATCTTTAATAGCATTTGACTTTTTATTATAATACTCAATAACCAATTCAAGTTCATCTGCTAATACTCCATTCGTTGCTCCACCAATTGATTTATTCGCTTGAAGTACTATTTGTAATTCATTAAGTGTGGAAATCCTATTTAATATTTGTTGCGATTTAAAAGTCATTGAATCAAGCAATTCTTCGAGCGAAGTAACATCCTTCGATTTCTTTCTGTCCATCAAATAATTTTGTTGAAAAGAAACATTTAAAATAATGGCATCTCCAAATCCTTTTAAAGTGATACTTTCTGGGTTGATGTATGGCGAAAGCCCATCAAAAACAACTTCTTGCAATCCTGAATTAACCTGAGCCTTTCCAGTTCGTGAAACCATCGCTCCTGTTTGATAAAGCTTTACTTCCTTTATTTCTGAATTATTTAGCCAAATTGGCTCTTGAGAAAAACTTTTAAAACTCCACAAAAACAATAACATAAAAATGATTGATTTTGCAACTTTGAGGAATGTGTACATAGTTTATATTTTTAGTTCCTGATCTGGATGCTAATGAAATATTTAATCCATAATGCAAAGGTAAACTTATCTTATAATTTTATACATGCCAAAATAGTAGGCTTTTAATAAAGCTAATAGTTTACTTTTGTAATGAATGTATTTGCAAAAGTTAACGCTATTTAATTTTAAAAATTATCCGGAAGCTGAATTTGAATTTAGCGCTCAGGTCAATGCGCTAACTGGTTTAAATGGTAGTGGAAAAACAAATATCCTAGACGCAATACATTATTTATGCCTCTCAAAAAGCTATTTTCAGTCTGCCGATAATGTAAGTATTCGTCATGGTGAAGCTTTCTTTTCTATCAATGGAATCTTTAAATTGGATGATCGTACTGAAGAGATTTTTGTAGGATTAAAATCTGGACAAAAGAAAATTCTTAAACGAAACTTGAAAGAGTACCCAAAGCTTGGTGAACATATTGGTCTACTTCCAATAGTAATAGTAGCACCTGTCGATCAAGAACTCATTATAGGAGGAAGTGAAGATCGACGTAAGCTTATGGACAGTATCATTTGTCAATATGACCATCCTTATCTCGACAACTTGATGAATTATAATCGAGCATTACAACAACGTAATGCCTTTTTAAAACAAGCTGCGAAAACTGGTATTGATGATATTTCTTTGCTACAAATTTGGGATGAACGATTAGCACATTATGCATCGAAAATCTATGGAGCACGGCAACAGTTTATCGAAAGATTTATTCCGCTAGTCAATAAGTTTTATGCATTTCTGACTCAGGAAAAAGAATCCGTTAGTGTTCGATATGATAGTCAATTGCACAATGATAGTCTTGGTGCATTATTAGAAAAAAATGCGCACCGTGACAGAATACTTCAATATACAACTTCCGGCACTCATAAAGATGATCTCGAGTTATTATTGAATGACTATCCTGTAAAAAGAATTGGATCTCAAGGGCAGCAAAAGTCGTTTGTATTAGCAATAAAACTTGCTCAATTCGATTTAATGCGTCAAACAAAAGGTGTTAAACCTATACTTCTTTTAGATGATATTTTTGACAAACTCGATTTAAATCGAATAACACGATTAATGGAATTAGTGAATCAAGATACTTTTGGTCAAATTTTTATTACTGACACTCAAGAAAAACATATAAAAGGTGTTTTCGAATCCATCAATACACCATTAAAAATATTTAATTGTATTAACTAAATATTATTTTCCACTTCGTTCAATAATTGTTCTAATAGTGTAAAATAATATTTTAAAATCTAAAGCAATTGACATGTTTTCAATATAGATGATGTCATATTTTAATCGATGAATCATCTGATCTACATTTTCAGCATAACCATATTTTACTTGACCCCAACTAGTGATACCAGGTCGTACTTTGTGCAAATGACGATAATGTGGAGCCAAAATCATAATTTGATCAATAAAAAATTGCCGCTCCGGACGAGGTCCTACCAAGGACATGTCGCCCATAAAAACATTATAAAATTGTGGGATTTCATCTAAGCGAACTTTACGCATGAACTTTCCTACTGGTGTAATGCGGTTGTCATGTGCACTCGATAACATCGGTTGTCCATTTTCTGCACCAACAAACATCGATCTGAATTTAAAAATAGTAAATGGATTACCATGAAGTCCTATTCTTTCTTGTGCAAAAAAGATTGGACCTTTAGACGTAAACTTTATTATTAATGCTGTTACGAGAAAAACTGGCGACAATAACATCAAGAAAAAAATGGATACAACTAAATCAAATATCCGTTTCAATGATTGTTGCCAAACAGGCATCAACATCGGATTTATAATTATTAATGGCGAACCAAAAATTGATGTCATCTTAACACTTCCAGATAAAATATCATACATGTCAGGCATGATTTTTACAATCACATCTTTGTCTTCCAAATCATTAATAATTCTACCAATGAAGTCATGCTCGGAAGATTCAACAGCAATAATTACTTCTTCAATTTTATACTTTTCAATGATTACAGATAGATCTTCTAAACCATTAAGATGTGTCAATGAATCCTTAAAATATTTTCCATTATTACTATCTACATGCACAAAACCAATAAACTTATAACCCTGACTAACAGGCTCAGATTCTAACTCATTAAATAAATTAAATGCTCTTTGATTGCTCCCGATGATAATAGTATTAAATCCAATTTTTCTTCCCTTAATTTTTCTTGAAGTATAAGTAGTAATCATAAACCTAAAAATCGCGGTAAAGCCAAAATGCAATATGAATAAAGCCAGAAAAATACTATAATAACTACGGTAAGATACGATTACATCATCTAGCAATAAAGTGAAGAAAATAATCAATACTCCAATTAAGGAAACATAAAAAGTTTGTGCGAATTCTCTTAATCGCGACTTTCTATAAATATCATTATACGTTCCAGCTAATGCATAAATAGCGATCCATGCCAATGGCAAAACAGATATCCCAATATAAAAATTTTTATCAGGAATAAATGGGATCTTATATCCATATAAAGCAGATTCAATATCATATTTACGAAATAGATAAAAGAATCCCCATGCTAACATCGCTGCAAGCAAGTCGGACAACACATATTTAAAAGTCTGAAGTGGTTTGTTCATTAAATTAATTGTGAACCAATTTCAGGTTATCAAGATATACAGTGTTCTGACTAACTCCAACTTGTTTTTGTAACAAAAAATAAATTTGAAATCCTGTTGCTGTCACGTTGTAATCAAGTACTGCTTGACTAATATCAACATAAATTTTATTCCATGTTGCAGAAGGATTTATTTGAAGTAATACAGCCTTAGAAGAAGGTAACAAACTCGACGTTATTCCAATATAAAATTGTTGATCTGCCTTGTAATTCAATTCAACATAAACATTCGAGCCTTTAACAACTGTAATTGGAGCACCATTAGTTCTACATTCAAGAACGCTATCGATTGACCCAACTTGCATTTTCAAACATTTTTTTCCTTCGAAGGCATTGGTCGTATCAAAAGCCAATGCAGCTAAACTAGTATTTAAAGTATCCAAACTAAAACTACTACTTTCAAAATCATCATCAATAATTGTTAATCCTACGGGGAAGTAAGAAACGCTAATAGTATCAATTTTAAATGTTTGATCAGCAACTAAATTTAAAGTTTTCTTATCAAAAATGTAAAAGGGATACGTTGTTCTCGTTGATGATATACCATTGTTATAAATGCCGGCACCAAAAGTAAATTCATGAGTCCCACTTAAAAGAACTGGAAATTTTGCTGGTAATTCAAAAGCTCCAATAAACTGCCCATCAGCATAAGCCCAAACATCTTTAATCTTACTTGAATTGGATCCAAAAGTTGCATTAGGTACAACATTCATTGCTTTAATTTCAATAAAAGATGGAATCTTTTCTGCAGGATTAATAATATTACATCCAGAAATTATAAAAAATAAAATTACAATAATTGCATTTATTAAACGGTGATGTCTCATCAGTTTATTTAGCGTTAAATGATTAGTATTAAGAAACTTTAGCAGGAATTAATTTCAGTTTGTCAGCAATCTGATGTGCAATCTGTAACGCATGATAACCATCTTCAATAGAAACTTCTGGTGTTGTATTATTAATTATTGATTTAGCAAACGACATTAACTCATCCTTAATTGCATTTCCAGGTTCAACTTTCGGATTCTCAAAATAAATTTGTTTCGTTCCTTTCCCTTCACCTAATTCTATTGTTAAGGCTAATGGATCAACATTGGCATTATTCGAAATTTCCTTTAATCGAACAACTTCACTCGATTTTTCAAGAAAATCAACAGATATATAAGCATCCTTTTGAAAGAATCTTGTCTTACGCATGTTCTTTAATGAAATTCGACTAGCAGTAAGATTAGCAACACAACCATTATCAAATTCAATTCGTGCATTTGCAATATCTGGAGTATCACTCACAACTGCTACACCACTAGTACTAATTTTCTTAATAGCTGATTTTACTGTACTTAAAACAATATCTATATCATGAATCATTAAATCCAATACAACGGAAACATCAGTACCTCTAGGATTAAATTGCGCTAAGCGATGTGTTTCAATAAACATTGGTTGTTTGATATACGATACTGCAGATTTAAATGCAGGATTAAAACGCTCAACATGTCCAACTTGAACTTTAACGTTCGCTTCTTTCGCTAATTCCATCATTTCTTTCGCCTCTACTAACGTATTCGCTAGAGGCTTTTCAATGAAAACGTGTTTCGATAAACGTAATGCTTTTACAGCACATTCATAATGATTAACCGTGGGAGTAACAATATCAACAACATCAACTTCTTGCATAAGCATTTCTAATGAAGGATAGTGTTTTATCCCCATCGACTCAACCACTGCCGCAGCTGTTGCAGGATCAGGATCATAAAAACCAACTAATAAATAATCCGGAATCTCCTGAATAAGGCGAAGATGAATCTTGCCAAGGTGACCGGCTCCTAATACAGCAATCTTTAACATACGAAATTTTGTGCAAAAATACAGGTTTTTACAATGGCCTTCCTTGTTAATAAAGATCTTGTAAAACTATTAACCAACATAATTATCCCAACAATCAATTTATAATTTTGTATTCTATGCTTCAGGATACATTTCGCCATCAAGGATTACGTCGTAAATTAGTTGAAGAACTTAAAACGAAAGGAATTACAAGCGCAACGGTATTAAGTGCAATCGGAAATATTCCACGTCATTCATTTTTAGACAATGCATTTTTAGAAATGGCATATCTTGATAGAGCCTTCCCCATTGATTGTGATCAAACTATATCCCAACCATTTACCGTTGCTTATCAAACTCAATTACTTGAACCACAGCGTGGAGAAAAAATATTAGAAATTGGTACAGGGAGTGGTTATCAATCAGCCGTTTTAGCTGAAACAGGTGCAAAAGTATTTTCTATTGAACGTCATAAGCCACTCTACGAGATTACTAAAAAACTTTTGTCAGATTTGAATTATCATAATGTAAAATGTTTTTATGGTGATGGATTTAAAGGCATATCAGCTTATGCACCTTTCGATAAAATATTAGTCACTTGCGGTGCTCCTGAAATTCCAAAAGCACTTATCGATCAACTCAAAACTGGTGGAATGATGGTAATTCCAGTTGGACCGTTATTAGCTGAACAAATTATGACGATCGTTTTGAAAAAAGCAAATGGTGAGCATGAAATAATTGAAATGGATAAATTCAGATTTGTACCAATGCTTGTTAATAAAGCAAGGTAATCTTTCAAATTGCGCCAATTTGTCTTGCAATTAAAATATTTCAGACTAATTGGCGTTTATTATTTGGATTTTTCGACCATATTTGAATTGGTCTGTAGTTTGAAATATCTTTTTCAAATTAAACAAAAAAAATTATGACCTTTATTAAATGGCAAAAAGAAGCGCAGGATTCTAGGAATCGTACCGCTTATCCATCAATCAATGATTTGTTTGGTGATCTATTCGACAATGTAATTACTAATGATTTTCGTAGATGGACAACACCAGCAGTGAATATCATTGAAAATGAAAAGGAGTACTCACTCCAAATGGCTGCACCCGGACTAAAGAAAGAAGATTTTAAAATTAACATGCAAGAAAATGTTCTTACTATATCGGCCGAAGTAAAAAAGGAAGCAAATGAAAGTTCTATAAAGAATAATCGTACAGAATTTCACTTTGGAAATTTTAAACGAAGCTTTAATCTTCCAGAAACGATTGCTGTAGAAAAAATTACTGCAAACTATGAAAAAGGGATCATGTTGGTTGTTCTTCCTAAAGAAGAGCCAGTAAGACCAAAAACGATGGAAATTAATATTATGTAATAGGCGTAATGTTAAGTAGGTAAAAAAGAGGTTGCTTGTTAGCAACCTCTTTTTTATGTATAATACATAATGTTTATTAGGTAATTATTTAAACTAAGTATTACTCGCATGCTATTTCAATTTTAGCTTTGTTAATCCTTTACTTTTGCAATCCATTTAAATCATAAAATGAAATCTACAAGTAAAAAAACAGCGAAAAAAAATCTTACGAAGAAACCTTCACGCAAGCCAATAATTTTAGTTACAAACGATGATGGAATTACCGCTCCAGGATTAAGAAATTTAGCGGAAGTAATGAAGAAATTTGCAGAAGTAATTGTTGTTGCACCTGACAGTCCGCAATCAGCAATGGGACATGCAATCACAATAAATAAACCTTTGCGCCTTGATAAAGTAAATGTTTTTGAAGGAATCGAATCATGGCAATGTTCAGGAACTCCTGTGGATTGTGTGAAATTAGCTGTAAATAAAATTTTGAAACGCAAACCGGATTTATGTGTTTCAGGAGTAAATCATGGTTCTAATTCTTCCATTAATGTAATCTATTCTGGAACCATGTCAGCTGCTATGGAAGGCGCAATTGAAGGGATTCCATCAATTGGATTTAGTTTGTTAGATTTTAGTTTAGATGCCGATTTTACTGCTGCAAGATTTTTCATCGAAAAGATTGTGAAAAATATATTAAAGATAGGCTTACCAGAATACAGCTTATTAAATGTGAATATTCCTAAGTTGAAATTATCAAAAATTAAAGGAATAAAAATTTGTCGGCAAGCACATGCAAAATGGCAAGAAGAATTTGATGAAAGAAGCGATCCATATAAAAGAAAATATTATTGGCTAACAGGTAAATTTGTCAATCTCGATTCTGGTCAGGATACAGATGAATGGGCTTTGGCAAATGGATATGTTTCTGTAGTTCCAGTGCAGTTTGATTTTACTGCGCATCAAGCAATCCCACATCTAAATACGATAGATTGGAATGATTAATTTATTGAAAAAAGATACGCTCATGAGTGGCGTATTACTCGGATTATTATCCTTTTTAATTTGTTGTGGTATCCTATATGTTTATAGCATCCTATCAATGAATTTTTCGGATTATATTGTCTATTTAAAACATCCTCGAATTGAGTGCCTCTTATTAATAATTAACGTAATTTTATTTCGATTCATGATTGTGAAATGGGATCGTTTGGAAATTGCTAAAGGTTTTTTTCTAATACTTTTTCTATCATTTCTTGTATTTATCTATGCAACAAAATATCATTTAATCAATTTAATTTAATGAAAAAAGATTCCCTTATTACTGGTCTTATTTCTGGAATAATTGCTCCATTATTTGGCTTCTATCTTTATTTTTTATTGTTTTTTGGTTACATGGGTTTTAATGGATTTGTAAGGCATGTAATAAAAAATAACTTAGCAATATCTGTTTTAAGTTTAGGAGTAATTTTAAATCTTGTTATTTTTTTCGCCTTTTATAAATTTGAATTAGATCGTTCAGCTAAAGGTGTAATATTTGCTACTTTTCTTTATGCGTTTGTAGTTGTTTACTTTAAAGTTTTATAATGAAATATTACATTATTGCAGGAGAAGCTTCTGGCGATTTGCACGGCTCGAATCTAATTAAAGCGCTAAAAGCGAAGGATCCCTCTGCTGATTTTAGATGTTGGGGTGGTGATCTTATGCAAACTCAGGGAGCCGAAATTGTTAAACATTATCGAGAGCTTGCATTCATGGGTTTCTTAGAGGTAATTCTCAACCTAAATACCATTATAAAAAATTTAAAGTTTTGTAAAAAAGATATTCTTAGTTGGAAACCTGATGCTGTAATTTTAATAGATTACCCAGGATTCAATCTACGTATCGCAGAATTCGCACATGAAAATAATTTTAAAGTAATCTACTATATTTCACCTCAAATATGGGCGTGGAAACAGTCTAGGGTTAATAAAATTAAAAAGGTAGTCGATAAAATGCTTGTGATTCTCCCATTTGAAAAAGCGTTTTATGCCAAGTTTGATTACGATGTTGATTTTGTTGGTCATCCATTACTTGACGCACTCGAACATGATTTGGTTGCCCCAAAAAATTGGCGACAAAAGAACGGATTAACGGAAGCCCCAATCATTGCTCTGTTACCAGGAAGTAGAAAGCAAGAGATATCATCTATGTTACCGCTCATGATAGAAACGTATCCGGAATTTAAAGATTATCAATATGTAATTGCTGCTGCACCTTCAATTCCTCTATCTTATTACGAAAGTTTTTTAAATGGGAGTAAAATTAAAATTTTAGAAGGTGGGACTTACGCATTGTTATCAGAATCCTACGCAGCTTTAGTTACTTCTGGGACGGCAACTTTAGAAACAGCCTTATTCGAAGTTCCCGAAGTAGTTTGCTATAAAGGCAATTCAATCTCTTTTCAGATTGCAAAAAAAATGGTAAAAATTAAGTTTATTTCATTGGTAAATCTAGTGATGGATCGTGAAGTTGTTAAAGAGCTTATTCAGGAAGAACTTACTCCTATAAATTTAGTGATGGAATTAAATAAATTGCTAATTCCAATAACTCGAGATACAATAATCGCAGATTATAAAAACTTAAAACAAAAACTAGGAGGGAAGGGAGCTTCGCTAAAAGCAGCTGAAATAATTATTGATCTAATGAAAAAAAATCCATTAGTCAAATAGGAAAAAAATACAATCAACCACCATTCCAAATCAAATTTAAATGAGTGTTTCAACAATCTCGTGACTCAACTTTAAACTGGTTATTTCGATTTGAATTAGATACCAAACCTGAGTTCCGAAGAATTATTTCCTCGGAACTTTTTTCGATGCCAAATTGTAATTTTCTCCTCATCACATTTTCTCTCTACACTCGAAAATCATATTTAAATGATGCATCGCAGATTTGATATTTTCGAAATTTATTCTCTTTCAGATTTCATTTATGTACTTGGATAAAAATGAATGAATTTTATTCTCTACTATTCAAATTGTCCTTTCATTTTTTACTTCAGTATTCTGGAAATTATTCTGAAACTTCTTTTCCAATTCCGCTTAACACCATTACTTCACTTAATTGAACTTCGGTGGTTTGTCGTTTCTGTCCTGCCTTATCCGTATACTGACGATTCACTAATTTGCCTTCTACTGCTACTTTGGATCCTACTTTCGTATATTTCTCCAATACTTCAGCAACCTTTCCCCAAGCAATTAAATTATGCCATTGCGTTTCAGTTACCTTTTCGCCTTTGTTGTTTTTGTATGTCTCGTTTGTAGCAATCGACACCTTTGCTAATTTCTGACCACCATCAAGACTCTTAATTTCAGGAGTCATTCCTAGGTTGCCGATTAAGTTCACTTTGTTACGTAGTGTTTTCATTTTTTTTGAATGTTTTTAACAGGTTTGAATTGTTTGGTTAAATCTGTTGAGTATAAATTTCTTTGGCAAAGATGAAGTGCAACATTGGCGCTAGTCGGTAAATAAGCACTTATATTCGAATATAGTCGTTTGTAAATGGATATCTATAAATTAGTTACACTTAAATCGGTTCAAAAAAATGTTAATAAAATCAAAAAAGCAAGAGTTAGGTTTTAAAATAAGATTGTATTTTTGACATATTAAAGATTAAAAAATTCCTGAAAATTGCTGCACTTTTTGTGAATCTTTCACGGTGGGTTTTCAGGGGCGAATGAAAATGAGCTACAACCTTTTAAAAAAACAAATTAACAAATGGAAAAATTATGCTACGAGTGTGGTGATCCTATCCAAGGAAGGTCCGACAAAAAATTCTGCTGCGACATGTGCAGAAATTCACACAACAATCGCTTAAATAGTGATTGCAACAACCTTGTTCGAAATGTAAATAATGTGTTACGTAAGAATAGGCGATTACTAGAAGAATTCCTTAACGATAAAGCTGGCAAAGTTTCAAAAGTAAAGATCGCTGAAAAAGGATTTAATTTTTTATTCTATACAAGTTCTTTAACAACGAAAAAGGAAGTTACCTATTTTTTCTGCTACGATTTTGGATACTTCACTATTGATCGCGAGCATATCTTCATTGTAAAAAAGAAAGATTATGCAATGTTGCCACCCGAAAAATTAGTTGAAATAGCTTAATAAATTAATAACCTATTTCCGAAATTATTTTCTCTTCATGCTTCATTCCAAAAACTATTGAGAATAGTTTAGGAATGGAGCATGAGGTTATTGAATTAAGCAGAAAGAATTTTTAAGGAGCCAAGAAAACTGACTTAGCATTTCAATTTCATGACGAACGCCCGTATTTTAGGTAAGTTCGTGAGGAATGAAATAGTAATGGATATTAAATTTGATTCCCCTTAGCGATTGTGCGGCTACTTAACATAGCGTCTAATTATAAAGCATTGAGATTGTTTGGTAAAACGAAATGCTTTATAATTAACATTATGTTAAGTAGTATTTAACTAAAAATGAGGGTATTACCCCTCGCTTTTAGTTAAACTTATTTCTTAGCGTCCATTTCTACCTTCATAGCACTCGCCTTTACAAGGTCACCTATTCGTGCGTAAAGTTGTCTTAAAGACGACATCGTAGGGATATCAGATGGATTCAATTGATGCGCTTTTTCTAAATATGGTTGCGCTTCTTTAAACTTATTTTCATAAGCTTTCTTAGCTAAATCAAACTCCGCAATTTTACTGTTTGGGATGCTATTAGCTTTGTTCGCTAACTCAGCTGCTTCGTTAAAATACATAGCGCCAAGATTGTAATAAGCATCAAAATAATCTGGTTTGTTTTCAATTGCACTCTTGTATAAAACTACTGCTTCAGCAGTTTTTCCAAGCTTGTCTTTCAATGTTCCTTTGGCAAAATACAAATTTGCATTTTTAGGATCTTTTGCAATCGCTGCATCCAATTGCTCTAATGCTTCGTTATCTCTGCCAGACGATAAATAAATATTTAAACCCTTTATTATCAAATTATTATCATCTGGATACTTTTGTCGCCCAGCATTAATCGTCAATAGCGCATTCGCTGTGTCTTTTTCATTCAAATAAATATTAGTCAAAAAATCAAATGTTTTAGCTCCACCATAATTCATTTTGATCAAGTCATTATAGTATTTCTTAGCTTTAACATTATTACCCATCTTATCAGATGCTAATGCTGCATTGTACAATGCTGAAGTATCGATTCTTGCGAAATACTTATTTTGAATTTCAAGGGTAGTTTCGAAATCACCTAACGACTGTTCATAGCTTTTTGCTACGTACTCATCAACACCTTTGTTCAATAGCGTAGCGCTGATAAAATCGAATCGCTTTAGGATATCTTCTTGATATTCTTTCTTAGTATCAAGATCATAAGCTTTTGAGAATGATTTATATGCTTCTTGTAAAGATCCAGGCTTAATAGCATCGAATTTAGCGTTTTTGCTTTCGAATAATCCTTGATATATCAATCCCCTATAATACCAAGTCTTGGGTGATGACATTGTCCCTTCATTTAAGCTTGCACCATCAATGGCCTCCTTAGCTTTATCATAATCTTCATACTTAAGATAATTATAAGCAGTTTGAACAGCCATCTTTTGAGCTTGGGCTGTTAGTGAAAATGTTACTACAAGTAATATCAATAATTTTCTCATATTCAATATTTTATGAATTAGGTTGATCATCATTGTCTGTTGATTCTTCTTCAGGATTTTTAGGCGCTTCCCCAGTTGTATTCTGCGTTTCATCTAAAGAATTCGTAACAACATCATCAGAAGATATTATTTCATCAGTAATAATATCGGTATTAACTAAATCTGGATTATCAAGAATTAAAGATTGAATTACACTTTCCTCCACTTTAGCTACTGATCCAATTTCATCATCGTCTTTCAATCGAATTACTTTCACACCTTGAGTTGCTCGTCCCATAACGCGAAGTTCATCAACTTGCATACGTATGGTGATCCCATTTTTGGTTATGATCATCAAATCATCACCATCAACTACTGATTTAATTGCGACTAATTGGCCGGTTTTATCAGTAACTTGAAGTGTCTTCACTCCTTTTCCACCTCTATTTGTTACACGATAATCTTCAAGATCAGTACGCTTTCCAAATCCCTTTTCAGAAACCACAAGAATTGTTTCTTTAGCAGGATCTTGAATACATACCATTCCAATTAATTCATCAGTCTCATTATCAAGATTTACACCTCTTACACCTGAAGCATTTCTTCCCATAGGTCGAACAGTGCTTTCGTTAAAACGAATTGCTCTACCCGATTTAACTGCTAAAAGAATTTCATTAGTTCCGTTTGTTAATTTTGCCTCAATCAACTCATCACCTTCATTAACTGTAATTGCGTTGATGCCATTTTGACGTGGTCTTGAATAGGCTTCAAGTTGTGTCTTTTTGATGGTACCCTTTTTAGTACAAAGTATGATGAAGTTGTTATTGAGGTATTCTTCGTCGTTAAGGTTTTTAACACAAATAAAGGCCTTCACTTTATCGTCGGCGGAAATATTGATTAGGTTTTGTAAAGCTCTTCCTTTGGTAGTCTTTCCTCCTTCTGGAATTTCGAAAACACGAAGCCAAAATACTTTCCCCTTTTCAGTGAAAAGTAAGAGGTAATTATGGTTGGTACCTACAAATAGATGTTCTACAAAATCTTCATCTCTAGTAGCTGTTCCCATGGAGCCTTTTCCTCCACGACTTTGCGTTCTATATTCGTTTAGTGCTGTTCGTTTGATGTAGCCCATGTGAGAAATAGTGATCACAACAGGTTCATCTGCAATGATATCTTCCATCGAGATATCATCAGCCATATATACAATTTCAGTTCTACGGTTATCACCATATTTCTGAAGCATTTCATTCATTTCATCTTTCAAAATTTGCATACGCAAAACCTCATCAGCAAGAACCGACATATAAAAATCGATCATCTTCTTTAATTCGATGTATTCATCGCGTATTTTATCTCTCTCAAGTCCAGTTAAACGCTGCAAACGCATTTCTAAAATAGCTTTAGATTGAAGATCTGATAATTGAAAAGCTTCCATCAAACCAGCCTTTGCTATCTCTGGCGTGTTAGAACTTCTGATCAATCGAATTACTTCATCAAGGTGATCAAGAGCAATCAATAAACCTTCTAAAATATGGGCACGTTTTTCTGCTTCTCTAAGATCGTACTTCGTTTTCCTTATTAATACTTCATGACGATGTTCAACAAAATAATGAATGAGGTCCTTTAGATTTAACATCATCGGACGACCGCCAACAAGTGCAATATTGTTGATACTGAATGAATTTTGAAGATCGGTATATTTGTATAGATTATTCAAAACTACACTTGCCATTGCATCACGTTTAATTTCGTAAACGATACGCATACCATCTCTATCAGATTCATCGCGAATATCGCTGATACCTTCAATTTTTTTATCGTTGATGAGATCAGCGGTTTTCTTAATCATATCCGCTTTATTCACCTGATAAGGAATCTCGGTTACGATAATTCGTTCGCGATTATTGTCCATTGCTTCAATTTGAGCTTTGGCTCTTAAAACAACACGACCACGTCCTGTTTCGTAGGCTTCTTTTACTCCACTATAACCATATATTATCCCTCCTGTTGGAAAATCAGGAGCCTTAACATATTTGCTTAATTCTTCTATAGTGATATCTCTGTTATCGATATAAGCTATTACGGCATTCAGCGCTTCTGTTAAGTTGTGCGGAGCCATATTTGTAGCCATACCTACAGCAATTCCTGAGGCACCATTTACTAATAAGTTAGGGATTTTTGCTGGTAAAACCGTTGGTTCTGTTAAGGTATCATCAAAATTGAGGCGAAAATCAACAGTTTCTTTTTCAATATCCGCTAGCATTTCTTCAGCGATTTTACGTAAACGAGCCTCTGTATATCGCATAGCCGCTGGGCTATCACCATCTACCGAACCAAAGTTTCCTTGTCCATCCACCATGGTATAACGTAACGACCAATGTTGAGCCATTCGAACCATTGCATCATAAACGGAACTATCACCATGTGGGTGATATTTACCCAAAACTTCCCCAACAATTCTAGCGGACTTTTTGTGCGCTTTATTACTCATTACTCCTAGATCCAGCATTCCATAAAGCACTCTACGATGAACAGGTTTAAATCCATCTCTTACATCTGGTAATGCACGTGAAACGATAACAGACATCGAATAATCGATGTATGCAGTTTTCATTTCGTCCTCAATGTTAATACGTAAAATCTTTTCGCCTTCTGCCATGAATATTGAATTTCGCTTTTGTTATTTTGTCAGTTAATTAAATCAAGAGCAATTGACTAAAAATCAATTAACTCTATTAATAATGGAGATATTGGTAACTCCTGTTGACTACTTTACGAAGTTAGTAAAATACTGGCATATTTTTAGTGCTTCAACAATCGAATTTATTAACAATGGTATTGATAATGTAAACTCTAAAAAAATGCCTTGTACTTCTGAAAAGAGACCTTACATTCGTTCTTTAAAACAGAAAAAATTATTAGACAGATATAGTTCAAAAGTAAATTCGAGTTATAAAAATTGGGTAAAACGAATGCATAATTTTGATATATAAATTGAATTAAATATTTAAAATTTAGTCATGAATAAATTTCACAAAGGATCTAAACAGTTGAAAAAATAAAAGTTCATTTAAAACGAATCAGTCTTCGAAAATCTTAAAAAAGTAAAAACACACATTACACCGCAAACCTTTTTTATTCTCCAACGTTCAACTAACAAAACAATTACAGCTTATGGAAGCTAAATTCTCACCAAGAGTCAAAGACGTAATCACGTATAGTCGTGAAGAAGCTTTACGATTGGGACATGATTATATCGGTACCGAACATTTATTATTAGGATTAATTCGTGAGGGAGAAGGGATGGCAATAAAGTTCCTTAAATCTTTAAACATTAACCTAGTAGAATTACGTAAATCGGTAGAAAATGCAGTTAAAGGAAGTTCTGGAAGTGTCGGAAATCTTAATAACGTTCCCTTGACAAAACAAGCAGAGAAAGCACTTAAAATTACCTATCTCGAAGCTAAGATCTTCAAAAGTGAAATTATCGGTACTGAGCATCTTTTACTCGCAATTTTAAAAGATGAAGACAATATTGCAACACAAATCTTAAATCAATTCGGAGTAACTTATGATATTATGAGAGAAGAATTAGAAATGTTTAAGTCAAACTTTAAGTCAGAAGCACCTCATTCACCGAATGATGATGATCCATATTCAAAAGATGACGAAGGTCCTTCATTTGGCGCTCCAAAGAAAACTGGTGATAGCAAATCCAAGACACCAGTTTTAGATAATTTCGGAAGAGATTTAACTAAAGCCGCCGAAGAAGGAAAACTTGATCCTATTGTTGGACGAGAAAAAGAAATTGAGCGCGTTTCTCAAATTTTATCGCGTAGAAAGAAAAATAATCCCATCCTTATTGGTGAACCAGGAGTTGGTAAATCAGCAATTGCTGAGGGATTAGCTTTAAGAATTATACAACGTAAAGTTTCTCGTGTTCTTTTCAATAAACGAATTGTAACACTTGATCTTGCTTCATTAGTTGCTGGCACTAAATATCGCGGTCAGTTTGAAGAGCGTATGAAAGCCGTAATGAATGAGTTAGAAAAATCACCTGATGTAATACTTTTTATTGATGAAATACATACAATTATTGGTGCAGGTGGAGCTTCAGGATCTTTAGATGCTTCAAACATGTTTAAGCCTGCATTAGCACGAGGAGAAATCCAATGTATCGGTGCAACAACATTAGATGAATATCGTCAATATATTGAAAAAGATGGAGCATTAGATCGTCGTTTTCAAAAAGTAATTGTTGATCCTACTTCGATCGATGAAACGATTCAGATTTTACAAAACATAAAAGAGAAATACGAAGAACATCATCACGTAACTTATACTGATGCAGCAATTAATGCTTGTGTAAAACTTACCGCTAGATATATTACCGACAGATTTCTTCCGGACAAAGCAATTGATGCATTGGATGAAGCAGGATCAAGAGTTCATATTTCAAACATACATGTTCCACAAAATATTCTTGATCTTGAAAATAAAGTTCAAGATATTAAATCAGAAAAAAATCGTGTAGTTCGTAGTCAGAAATATGAAGAGGCAGCTCGTTTACGTGATTCTGAAAAGCAATTAATTGAGCAGTTAGAATCTGCTAAAAAAGCTTGGGAAGATGAAACAAAAACACAACGTTACACTGTAGATCTTGAAGATGTATCGCAAGTTGTGGCGATGATGAGTGGAATTCCAGTAACAAGAATTGCTCAAGCAGAATCAACACGTTTGATAAATATGCCTGAAGAATTAAGAGGCAAAGTAATTGGACAAGATGAAGCTGTTAAGAAAGTTGTAAAAGCAATTCAACGAAATCGTGCAGGATTAAAAGATCCAAATAAACCAATTGGAACATTTATTTTCCTTGGACCAACTGGTGTTGGAAAAACAGAATTAGCAAAAGTACTAAGCCAATATTTATTTGATAATGAAGATGCATTGATTCGTATCGACATGAGTGAGTACATGGAAAAATTCGCAGTTTCAAGATTGATAGGTGCGCCTCCAGGATATGTTGGATATGAAGAAGGTGGTCAGTTGACAGAAAAAGTTCGTCGTAAGCCCTACTCTATCGTTTTACTTGATGAAATTGAGAAAGCACATCCAGACGTATTTAATCTTCTTCTACAAGTATTGGATGATGGTCAGTTAACAGATAGTCTTGGTCGTAAAGTAGATTTCAAGAATACGATTATCATCATGACATCAAATATTGGTTCTCGTCAGTTGAAAGATTTTGGACAAGGAGTTGGATTTGCTACCAATACTAGAGTTGGACAAGCTGATGATCATGCACGAGGAGTAATTGAAAATTCTTTAAAGAAAGCTTTCGCTCCTGAATTCTTAAATCGTATAGATGATGTTGTTGTATTTAACAGTTTATCTAAAGAAGATATCTTTAAAATTATTGATATTGAATTAGAGAGTCTTTACAAACGCGTTGCAGAATTAGGATTTAAAGTGAAGCTAACAGATGAAGCTAAAGAATTCTTAACAGAAAAGGGTTACGATGCAAATTTTGGTGCTCGTCCGTTGAAGAGAGCAATTCAAAAATACATTGAAGATCCAATGGCTGAAGAAATCATCAAAGGTGAATTGTCGGAAGGTGATATTATTGAGTTAATAAAGGATCCTGAACAAGATGGATTAAAGATAAATGTTTCGAAACCACCAAAGGCTAAGAAAAAGAAAGAAGAAAGTTAATCTGAAACTCCCAAATACAACCCAGAAGTGTGTGCATTTGCACTCTACTTCTGGGTTTTGTTTTACTCTTTCACTATTTTTTCACTTCCTACTCTACCATTTCCATCGGTAAACTTTAATAAATAAATTCCTGAACTCCATCCATTGCAATTGATGGTTTGATAGGATGAAATATTTTTTTCTGATTTAATTTCTTTACCTAATGAGTTATAGATTGTTAAATTTATTTTTTCGGATGACTCTATTGCTGTTGTTTTAATGGTAAAAATATCTGTAGCAGGATTTGGGCTAACAATAATTGAATAGGCTTGGGTTAAACTTTGTTGTTGTATTACAGTAGTT
>JBBRAW010000065.1:0-19165 GCA_038206385.1 Bacteroidia bacterium
ACGCATACCACTATGTGCTTCTAAAGAAATATCGAAAGCTTTACGAATCATCTTACGTTCGCCTTTATCTATATTTTCTTTACATGCTTTTAATAATGCTCTGTAACGTTTAAGGATTTCCTTCTTTTCAGCCTCTGGATCAAGAACTATTGGCTCCTCAGAGGTATCATCTTGTGCTTTATGTCGTTCGCTTTGCTCCATAGTATTATTACAAAGTTACAAAAATGAATGTGCTAATTGAAACGTAATCTTTCAATTTATAATAAAGACTCCATCTTTAACTAATTAACAAAAGTGTTAAAATAGAGAATGAATTCTTCAATTTAATTAACTGTTAACTTAAATCTTTGTTTACCTATCTAATTTAAACATTACGAAAGGATTGTAGTTGAATTTGGAAACTTTTTACATTACTTATTTTTTAATGTGTAACTGTCGAACTAAAATCATAAAAAGTATTTGAAGAAATTACAACAGGTAATGCACTCCAAGTTTCCATGGCATTTCGATTTTTTATTACGATGTAATATGAATTTCCAATTGCGGCAACAGGAAAGATAAATGAAGCATTGCCATTAGTGCCTAACATTCCATTTTTTGAATAAACTAAATCGAATGGAGAAGTGTTTGAGTGCAGTTCAACCAAAATACTATCAGCAATGTTAATAGGAGAAGAACCATTGGCATTAAAAAGTGCAGGAGTCATTGTTCTACCTCCAGAATATAATCCTTGAATAAAAACTGTGATAGTAAGTGTTGCCACGTTTGCTGGTGTTGTATCGTTGTATGTGGATGAATTAATTGAAATACATCCTGATGTACTCACACTTCTTATTCGTACAAAATAAATAGTACTCGGTGTTAATCCAGAAATACTTTGCGAAGTTGCTGCTACACTTAAATTTGAATAACCAATTAGTAATGATGTAAAATTTGAATCATTAGCAACATCTAATTGATAGCTTGCTGCACCTGCAATTGTTGACCACGATAAATTTATTGAGCTTGCTGTTTTACTAATGGTAGTGATTGCAACTGGTGCACTTAACGATTGATTTACCGTTAAAATAATTGAATTGCTATTTGCTGTCGCAGAAGTTTGACAAACATTGTTTGCTGTTAAAATACATTTAACTGTATCGCTATTTGAGAGAGTATTTGGGGCAAACGTAAATGAACTTCCTGTTCCAACTAAAATGTTATTTTTTTCCCATTGAAACGTTGGTGAAGAACCTGTATTTGTTCCAATCGCATTAAAAATTGTATTGCTGTTTCTGCAAATGGTTGTTGAAGCAGTGGAAATAATTATCGAGGGTATAACAGCTGTTGTATAAGTTACGCTGATGGTGTGTGTTGCTGTAATATTTGTAAATGTAAAGGAAGAAACGGCTCCAACATTATTTCCATCTACTAAAACATTTTGAATACAAAAACCAGCGTTAGGTGTTATCGCAAATGTTTGATTGCCATTTACAGTTGCCAATACTGTACCGGAGGGGTTGATGCTTCCATTAGTATCTGACGAAGCATAAATGGGCACACCAGGATAAAAGCAAGTGCCTTGAACAGCTGGATTTATATTAGCAAGAAGGGCACTAAACTTTGGTGCGGGTTCTGTAATAATATTCTGATTAATGTATTCTAAATGACCCCACGAACCAAATACTGATTGTCTGTTTCCAGTGAGTGCGTAAGGATTTATTTGGTCGGTATTCCATCGTTTCATGGAATCAATAACTTGTTGATAGAATTGCCCCATCTCAACCGAAATTTGTGCTGCATAATTAGAGTCTTGGAAAGCTTCTAATTTGCCTGAGGTCATGCCTTGTCCCCATTCATAATACACTACTCCTTTTCCATACATCCAAGCATCCTTACTGTTTTGCAAAAAACTGGAAGCATGATTAAAGAAATCATTCTTTGCACAGTTCAACACATCGTGCGCAGTAGCGGCAGAGCCTGCAGCTTTAAGGCTTGAATAACATGTTGCATCATTAGTATAATTAAAATATAATGCAGGTGATAACACATCGAAATTGGATTGCAATTCAGCCATTTCATTTTGCGATGTACTGTTACTTGCTGCTTGAGTTCCTAACACTCTGATTACCCTTGTAGCATCATTGCCCCATTGTTGTTTCCAGATGGTAAATACATGTGCGCACCGTAGCGCATACCTACGACCTGTTGAAATATTTTGAGGTCCTGCATTATTTACCGATGTTGATTGACCAAAACTCGAATTCCATACTTCATTACTAAATTCTAAAAAAACTTTTATGCCCGGATTCAAATTTGTTTTAAATAAGTTTGCCATTTCGGTGATGTAATTATCATCTGCCAAATGCGGTACGTTTACCCAAATATCTTTACCTGTAATATTAGCCAATTGACAAAGATGTTCATAAGCAACACCTTTTTTTCCGGTTGCCAATTGCGATTGTGAATGAAATGTAGGAAGTGTTCGGTTTGTCCATGTGGTATTGGTGTTGTTATTTGTACAAGTCCAGTCCATTGTTCTTATACAACTAAAATTGCATAGGATATTTAAAAACCGATCATCGAAAGGTTCAGTTTGATAGGAGGCAGTATCGGCTGCACGCATAAACCGAATATTCCTAACATGATTTGTAATCGAAGAAGAAGTAATATCTATCCATACATTGGTTATTCCAGTAACTTTTACTACCATTATTCCAGGTGAGCTGCTTTTTGTAGTAGCACCACCACCCATTATAATCGAACCGCTACCATCATACAACAAAACATAATTAGTATCCAAAGGCATGTGAGTGATTTTACTCGAAATTATCTTTCGTACTTTTTGCAAACCATCACTTGTAGAAACTGGAACTTGCAATGGATAACCATCGACATCAACAGGTATTTCATTTATTACTCCTGAATCAAAACTACCACTGCCATTTGTTCTTGCACTAAAAAAATTTTGTGATGATTTCATGTAGTCTTTAAACGATGCACACTGACTGAAATAATCCAACTCTTCTACATTAATTCCCATCTTCATAAGGTTACCACGTGCTTGTCCTGCACATTCGTGACTAATGGGAACCTACAGATTAAAAGTGTCTTTACACCCAAAATCTCCTACAGCTGAAAGGTTGTAATATCCGGCATTCAAATTAGAAAAAGTACCTAACACCTGATTTATGATGTTGCCTGTTTTGATGTTTTTTAATGAATAGCTTATGCCTCCTGAAATAATAATTTCTCCCCCACCCGAAACACTATCACACGCTCCGAACTTGCTTAAAAGTGGTGTTGAGAAACAACTAAAATAGCCGTTCGGATTATTAACAGAAATAGTTGTGGAAAGGGCATTGGTCGAACCGCAATTATCTTTCACAGTAAGTGTTGCAACTATTGCACCTTGATTGTTGAAATTGTAATTTGTAGCTACGCCTGTTGCTGTTCCTCCATCGCTAAAACTCCAGTTATAATTTGAAATCGTACCATCTGGATCAGCCGATAAGGCACCATTAAAACTTGCAGTAAATGGAAGTGTTCCGCTGGTAACATTCGATGTAAAATTTGCAATCGGTAATAAGTTGTAAGCAGTAGCTGCATCAGGCGTAGCACACGGATAAGTAGTTGACATTCGTAGTTCATCAATCTCACCTTGTGCTGCGGCATCTCCTAAACGAATAGCCATTGATTTAAAGTCCATCACTTTGCTAATGGTTTGTGTGAGTGTTGGTGTTGTAGGTTCGCCACCCGAACCTATTGTTGCAGGATTTACAAACAGCGAGAATTTGGTGCTGTTTGTTAGAAACTCCATTTTAAGAACTATAAGTGCTGTCGTGTCAAATTTAATCTGTACCGAAGATTTAGTAATTGCACTTTCCAATTGCAAACTCCAAAACTTAGTGCCACTTGTTTCTGAACTTAAACCGAAATATCCAAAACCAAAACTTCCGCTTGTACTTGCAGCCCATGCAGTGTTACCTTTATGCAAAGTAACTTTTACGTTCTGTTGATTGTTGCCCTTCTTTTTTATCAATACTGAAAAATATAAAGTCGTACCATGTGCTCCCACCAAATTTGCGGAATCAATAAGACCAACAAAAGGTGATCCTACACTATTACTTGTATTGATAAACCTGCCAATAGTATTAAACGAAATGCCGCCCGAAAGTTTATTGTTAAAAGCCTTGATAGTTCCTGATGAAAGGCTGCCGCTCAAAGTGCTGTAACCAGGTACTGTTGTAGCATTGTTTTGCACATCCCATCCACCCAACCAACCGCTACCACCTATTGCATTGAAGATAGAAGTGTTTGCAGGATAATTAAATTCTTCGTAAAGATTAGGAGAGCAAACACCCGGACATTGCGCAGATGCAATCTGATTGACGAATAAAAATAAAAGGGGAACAATTAATAATCGAAATTTAAATTTAAACATATAAAATTTTTTGTTGATTTTCAAATATATAATAAAATAATCAACTATGCAACTTTTTACACTGCCTAAAATTTGGGCAATTTTAAAAGTTATTGTTACAAAAAAAGCAAAAAAAGGGGGCTGATAAAATTAAGTTTTATCAGCCCCCTTTTTTTGTTAAAATATTTTTCTGTATTTCACATTGCAATTAAACTTTAACTCCATCTTTTATCTTTAACTAAAAATAAATGCTTGGAAATAAAAAACTTAAATAATCACTTTATGTAAAGCGAATTGCTGAATCCAATAGCTATCGGATCTACATTCTGAATTTCCTAATTCATCATTACTGGCATCACCAACATCAACAAATCCTCATTTACATCCGACTCCTCTTTTGGTGGTGATAATAACCCAGCACGGTTAGGCAACGAAAGTTCCATCACAATGTGTTCAGTGGTTAAATTATTAAGCATATCAGAAATGAATCTTGCATTGAAAGCAATTTCTAAATCTTTACCATCATAGCTACAAGCAAGGCGCTCATTGGCATCATTTCCAAAGTCAACATCTTCTGCTGAAATATCAACTTGGCTACCAGCAATACGAAACTTTACTTGATGAGTAGTTTTGTTTGAGAAAATGGAAACACGACGTATTGCATTAAAAAAGGATACACGATCGATTGTTAAACGATTTGGATTATCTAAAGGAATTACAGCTTCGTAATTAGGATAACGGCCATCGATTAAGCGACAAATTAAATTTACATTATCAAAGCTAAAGAATGCATTCGCTTCGTTGTAATCAATTTTAACTTGCGTATTAGTATTTGGAAGATTCGATTTTAATAATCCTAATGGTTTCTTTGGAAGGATAAATGATGTTTCTTTTGCTGAACGAATATCAGTACGACGATATCTCACTAAGCGATGTGCATCCGTTGCAACGAAAATAGAACCTTCTTTACCAAACTGGCAATAAACACCTGTCATTACTGGACGAAGTTCATCGTTACCAGTTGCAAATAATGTACGGTTAATTGCTTCAGCTAATACATCGCTGGGCATTTCAATCGTATTCGGTTTATCGATAGTAGGAAGCTTTGGAAACTCCTCACCATTTACGCATGTGAGCTTGTACTTACCAGCTTCTGAACTAATCTCTACTTGTGTAATATCATTGTTTACTTTAAAAGTAAGCGGTTGCTCACTAAAAGTTTTTAAAGTTTCCAATAAAATTTTGGCTGGTACAGCTACCTTTCCAGTTTCTTTACAATCCACATCAAGCGAAGTGCTCATGGTAGTTTCTAAATCAGATGCTGATGCCTTCAATGAACCAGGACTAAGTTCAAAGAGAAAATTTTCAAGGATTGGTAATGCTGTGCTCGATTGCAATGCACCGCTGATCGATTGCAATTGCTTTAAGAGAGTTACTGAAGAAACGACAAATTTCATAAGTGTATTGGATCAATATAGAATAGTTCAAAGTTCAGCCTTTACTTTTTAATTCCTAAGCCAATCTAAAAAATGTTGTAAACAATTTTCATTAGCCTAGTACACAACCAAACATTAACTGGCAACAAATATAAGTAACAAGGTCTATTTAGTCTCGTTTTTGAGAAGCAGTTTTATCCTTTCCAGGATAAAAATTTTGAGGATCCTTCAAAATATTATCAAAATGAAAATATTGACAGATATACCAGGTTGTATCACCAGCAATTTGAATTGTAAATTTATCCATATCATAAGGAAAAGGCTTGCCTGATTCAGCATCAAGTGGCATCTTAGTATACTGATTTACAGGCATTCTATACAAGTCAACTTTAGCATTTTTACCTTTCGCATCGTTAACTGCAATTCGGGCAAAGGGACCACGAACCGATAAAGAATCGTGTTGCGCCTTAGTGAGGTGATTGTCTTCGCGCTCATAATTTGTACTGCCGTAAAAAAGTAAATATTTTTTCAACTTCGCCGGATCGATTGGAGTAACTGGCTTATTTCCCTTTAACATAGTAATCGAATAAGTAGAATCGGGATTCAATTTAAGCTCGAAAGAACGTAGTGGACTAACAAAATTTTCGATCTTAATATCAGTAATGCTTCTTGGATTAAAACGAAAAACAGCATGTTCTCTCCATTCTTTTTCACTAGCAAAATACCTTGTCGATAAATATCCAACAAACCCTGGTATTTGCATAATGAATGGAACGCTCGATCCTTCTAAATACATAAATGTTCCTTGGTTATCCATGGTAGGATGTCCTACATAATATGTTTTAATCAATTTACCATGCTGATAGATTTCTGTTTTCACCGAACTTGATGCCATCAACTTCATGGTATTATTGTACAAATTTTTTCCAACAGGACTTCTTACTTCCAATGCCTTCATAGTGAAAAGAAGTGTATTGATTCCTGAACTACGTGCCACATACTTTCCATTAACAGTCCAATAACCACCAGGATTACGTTCCAAAAGTGCAGTATTTCCTTGCTTATCTGCTAAGAAAATTTTATCAACTGCTGCGGTATCTGCAACCACAAAATCACGCAATTCAGGTTTAATGGTATTGGAAGTGCTTTTATAAATTAACCATCCAGCAACAGAAGCAAGAATCAAAAAAATTAGAAATATGCGAGAATTCTTTTTCATAATTAAATTACAATTTCAACAACATTTAAGATGTATAGCGGCGGCGGCGCAAATAAAATTTCAACGTGCCAAATAACAATATCAACACTACAGGTAATGATGCATTGATCACTTTTAATTTCGTTGCACTTTGTTCAATGATTGCGGGATCGATCATACGTAATTTATACTCCTTATCACGCACTGACATCAGACCAGTCCCGTCACAAAAATAATCAACGATATTTTGGATAAATGTTTTATTTCCATAGGTAGTTCGCGAATAACGATCTAATCCTAATGGTACAGGTTTACCTTCACGCGTATCATTTCGGATAATATCACCATCACTTATCACCACCATTTTGGTTTTCTTACTTGAATCAGCAAAAGCAATTTCTTTATTCTCAACAATGGCTAGAGGGATACGATTTTTATATAACGAAGTAAACGATCCTTCCATCAAAACCGCAGTAGGAATATATCGCTGAGGAAACATCTTAGGCTCGGGCTTGTATTGCATTATCCCTAAACTTACTCTCACAGGAGCAGGTAAATCTTTGCAATAACGAGAAGTCGTTAACAATATGGCATGTTGAATATTACCTGAAGAAATAGTATCAATGCTGCTGACAAATTCTCCCTTAATCGCATTCAAATTATTAACGATAGGGTGTTTGGAATCGGGTGTCATCACTGGAAAATAATACCACGGCATTAACTGCTGCTTTGGCTGATTACCAACATATCCAGTAACGACAGGAATCTCCGAAGAAACAAGATCTTGAATCAAATCATAATTGATACGAATACCGTATCGAAAAAGCATGTCATCAATTTTGAGATCACGTGCGAGTGCAATTGTTTCACCATGTTGCCCTAAACTATCCATTGTTACTTGCATCTGATCAATCAACCAAATCAATTTTCCACCTTTCATCACATACTGATCGAGGATAAATTTATCTTTCTCATCAAACGCTGAATCAGGTTTCGCAATTATTATCGCATTGAATTTATCAAGCGCACCTAATTGTTGATTTATTCGAACTCTACCTACTTCATAAGATGATCGTAAAGTATTCGTGATATCTGCTGTTTGTAAATCGGTAAGTTCACCTTGACCTTCAAGAAAACCTATTAACGGTTGTGCTGGATTTGTAACTTTACGGATGGCATTACATATTTCAAATTCTAAATTTTGAATGGAATTGTTAAGCATCTGTTCAGGAGGTGTTCCCATTTGATCCTTTAACAATTGAACACCAATTTCCTGATTACTGAAACCAACGATAGCTCCTGGAAAAATATATTTTCTAGTCATCCCTTCATTACTTCTTTCCTCTAATGTTGTTGGTTGAATTCCTTTTTTATAAAGTTGCGAATACAATTTATTACGTTCTTTCTCATCAGGATTTAAAGATGGATCGATGAATTCGTATTCAATATTTCCCTTGGAATACGTTCTCAATTCATCCAATAATTCTTGTGTTGAATTTCGAAGTCGTTTAAAGCCAGGCGAAAAATCTCCTTCTAAATATACTTTTACAAAAACCACATCTTTTAAATTACCAACAAGTTTTTTGCTTGCTTCTGATAAGGTAAATCTTTTATCAGAAGTAAGATCTAATCGTGTAAAGACAAAGGAAGAAATGACATTAGCTATTACAAGAATACCAATTAGTATTGTGAGTTGTAACAATGCTTGTGATCTTAAATTACGTTTTTTTGGCTGATTCATATTACCATTTTCGGCTTTCCAGCACGGTACGTGTTAAGAACAAAAAAAACAATATGAAACTAAAAAAATAAACTACATCACGCGTATCAACAACACCTCTACTCAAACTTAAGTAATGCGAATTTACGCTCAGATTAAATAAAATATTACTTACTGCTCCTACTTGAAATAGTGAAGCCAACGATTCAAATCCGCGAAAGCATAATAAACATAAAAAAAACGCGATGATAAATGCTACCACTTGATTATCTGCTAATGAAGAAGCAAATAAACCTATAGACACGAATACAGCTCCCAGCAACAACAAACCAATATACGATCCCCAAACAGCGCCACTATCAATATTTCCAACAGGCAAACTGATATTATAAACCGAAACATAATAAACGAGCGTAGGAATCAAAGAAAATAAAACGAGAATGACTCCTGATAAATATTTTGCAGTTACCACTTGCATCTCCGTAAGTGGACGAGTTAAAAGTAATTCCAATGTTCCTGTCTTTTTTTCCTCCGAAAATAATCGCATCGTGATCGCCGGAACTAAAAGCATGTACACCCAAGGAGTGATGGCAAAAAGTGGATCTATGTTCGCATAACCTCCTGCAAGAATATTAAAATTACCATCAGGAAATACCCACAAGAATAATCCGATGGTGACCAGAAATACCGTAATTACGATATATCCTATCAAGGAATTGAGAAAACTATTGATCTCCTTTACGAGTAGTGGATACATATTGGACGGCAAATTTAATTAAATGAGTCTACTATAGGTCGAAGTGCAAAAGTTTATCCTAAAAGCAACAATATATTCATTCAAAAAACAATTTTGACTAATTCTATTACGAGATTTGTTTACGACTCGTCAATAATTCACTGAATATCCGAACTTTGCTTTTCGCTAAACATTCTATCCTACATGATTTCCGACTTAGTAAGTATCGATCAGCTTAACGAAATGCGTAAAAGCACTCTTGTTGAACACCTTAACATTGTATACACGGATATTGGTCCCGACTTTATTGAAGCCAAGATGCCCGTTAACGACAATACTCGCCAAGCTTACGGTATCTTGCATGGAGGTGCATCTGTTGCTTTAGCGGAGACACTTGGAAGTGTAGGCTCCTACTTATGCATTGATACTGAAAAATTTATTTGTGTTGGATTAGAAATTAATGCAAATCATGTTCGATCAGTGAATGATGGCTTCGCAACAGGACGAGCCACTATCATCCATGAAGGGAAATCAACACATATTTGGGATATTCGAATTACGAATGACGAGGGACAACTTATTTGCATTTCACGATTAACAGTTGCAATTCTTCCAAAAAAATAATTTTTTCAATTAGCTAGGTGAATACCTTTGCCCTCCTACTCTCGAATTAAATGTGTGGAATTGCTGGCGCTATCGCCTTCTTACAACATGATCATCCATCCTTATATAAATTGGAGGATGCTTTGCAATGTCTTGAAAAAAGAGGTCCGGATGCGCAAGGTATTTATCGTGATCAATCTGTTGCATTAGGACATCGTCGTTTATCAATTATTGATACTAGTAATTCTGGCAATCAACCAATGACTGATGCAAGTGGTAGGTACACCATTATTTTTAACGGTGAATTTTTTAATTTTCACGAACATCGTCAACGTTTACAAAATGTAGGAGTTGAATTTCACTCTACAAGTGATACCGAAGTTTTGCTTCATCTTTATATTCACGAAGGCGAAGAATGTTTAAAAAATATCAACGGCTTTTTTGCTTTTTGCATTTATGATAAATTGGAAAGAAGTCTTTTTATCGCTCGTGATCGCTATGGAATAAAACCACTTGTTTATTATATTGATGAAACACATTTTGCTTTTGCTTCTGAAAATAAAGCCTTGTTAGCATTAGGAATTCCTAAAAAGATTGATCCAGTTTCATTACAACTATATTTTCGATTAAATTATGTTCCTGGTCCATGGGGAATGTTGCAGGGTGTTCGCCGTTTGCAACCTGGACATTTTATCAAATTTAATATTGATACAACAAATCATTTTCATGAACAAGAATGGTATACAATTCCTTATCATCCTAGCTCGCAGTTAAAAAACATTTCCTACGCAAAGGCTTGTGAAGAGTTAGAGGAACGCATGGATGCTGCAATAGCACGAAGACTTATTTCAGATGTTCCATTGGGTGCATTTTTGAGTGGTGGAATTGATTCATCTGTTGTTGTTGCAATTGCTGCAAAACATGTAAAAAATCTTCATACTTTTTCTATAGGATTTTCTGATGAACCTACTTTTGATGAAACACAGTATGCAGAAATTGTTGCGAAACATTGTAAAACTGATCATAAAGTTTTTCGCCTTTCAACAAATAATTTACTTGAGGCATTACCTGATGTTTTAAATTATTTAGATGAACCATTTGCTGATTCGTCTGCGTTGGCAGTAAATATTCTTTGCAAGGAAACGCGTAAATATGTTACTGTTGCCCTTTCGGGAGATGGTGGTGATGAACTTTTTGGTGGATATCAAAAACATCGTGCGGAATGGATGATTCGTAATCGACCAATTATCGCATGGATGGCTACTATGTTTTCTCCTGCATTAAAAAACTTAAAAGGTTCACGACAAAGCAAATTAGGAAATAGATTACGACAACTGCATCGTTTTGCAGATGGTGCTGGATTAAGTCCGCAAGAAAGGTATTGGAGATGGTGTTGTATCACCTCTACAAAGGAAGTAAATCAATTACTTCTTGAGCATTCGGAGAGTGATCATTATCATTTAGAAGAACGAATTCATTTACTCACTAAATCGGTAAACAACGAACATGATTTCAATCAAATTTTGTTAAACGATTCGCAATTAGTTTTGCCGTATGATATGCTCACGAAAGTGGACATGATGTCGATGCTAAATAGTTTAGAAGTTCGTGTTCCTTTTCTTGATGTGAATGTTGTTGAATGGGCATTTTCGCTTCCACATACTTTTAAAATTGATGAACATCACCAGAAAAAAATATTAAAAGATAGCTTCAAACATCTCTTGCCAACAAATTTTTTTGAGAGAAAAAAACAAGGATTTGAAGTTCCACTTTTGCGTTGGTTAAGAAATGATTTGTCCAAAATGTTGGATGATTATTTGAATGAAGAATATTTAATTTCGCAGCAACTATTTAATCCTTCAACAGTAAAGGCAATGCGTCAGCAGTTGAACAGTCAACATCCGGGTGAAGCCACTGCTCGGATTTGGGCATTGTTAGTGTTTCAAGTTTGGTGGCGAAAACATTTAGAATAATTTATGCCTCGCGTACTTCGAATAATTAATAGATTAAATTTAGGTGGCCCTACTTATAATGCTGCGTATCTAACAAAATATTTAGCTCCAGAATTCGAAACTATGTTAGTTGCTGGAATGAAAGATGACTCGGAAGAAAGTTCAGAATTCATAGTGGAATCTATGGGGATTGAACCTTTTTATATACGCAGTATGCAACGAGAATTAAATTTTAGTAAAGATCGTGATGCCTATAAACAAATTTCAAAAATCATTAAAGAGTTTAAACCAGATATTGTTCATACACACGCTGCAAAAGCTGGTACCCTTGGCAGAATTGCAGCTTGGAATAATAATGTGCCTGTAGTCCTACATACTTTTCATGGACATGTATTTCATAGTTATTTTAGTCCTTTGAAAACGAAAGTTTTTATTGGTATTGAAAAAGTTCTTGCAGCCATGAGCACAGGAATTATTGCAATTAGTGAAGAACAAAAAAGGGATTTATGTGGAACTTATAAAATATGTAGTACCAAGAAAACACATATAGTTCCATTAGGATTTGATTTAGAAAAATTTTCTACCGATAAAGAAAAAAAGCGAAATGATTTTAGAAAAAAATATGAATTATCCGATAATATTTTAGCTGTAGGAATTATTGGTCGATTGGTTCCTATAAAGAACCATACTTTATTTATCAATGCATGGAAAAATCTTTATAAGAATTACCCTGGAAAGATACATGCCTTTATTATTGGTGATGGAGAAGATCGACTTAAGCTCGAAAATTTATGCATTGAGGTAGGAGTAATTTTCAATACCCCTGAAAATAAAATTGATGGGGCTACGTTAACTTTTACCTCATGGATAAAAGATATTGACTGGGCGATGGCTGGATTAGATATTATTGCACTCACGTCCTTTAATGAAGGCACTCCTGTTAGTTTGATAGAGGCCCAAGCTGCAGGAAAACCAATTGTGAGCACCAATGTTGGAGGATTAGCAAATGCAGTAATTCCGGGAAATACTGCACTCTTATCGACTTCAGATGACTTACCTGAATTCACAAAAAATTTGGAAAGACTATTGGAGGACGAATCACTTCGTATTAGTATGTCAGAAGAAGGGCCAAATTTTGTCATAAAACACTTTGCTTATACTCGTCTAGTAAGTGATATGCGGAATTTGTATAATCGTTTTCTGAAAACCAAGTAAACAGCATAATGGTAAGAATTGAAATTTAACTACTTTTGTCCCATCACCAAAATTAACCTGATAAATACCTTTCTATGAAGCGGATTCTTACACTGCTGTTCGGAGTACTTATGTTGAGCTCTTGTCACATCAACCCAAGTGTCATGTTTAAAGTTCCCAATAATTATCAATATGCCACGGATCAAACTATTGGCAATGTAGAATACAGAATCGCTGCCAATGATATCTTAGCATTTTCTATTTATACAAATGATGGTTTTAAACTGGTTGATTTAACAACTTCTATAACGAATGCAGTTGGTGGTGCATCAGCTGGCGCATCAAATATTAGTACACCATTTTTAGTAGAGCCAGATGGTCAAGTTAAACTACCGATTATTAGTAAAATAAAAGTTGTTGGACTTACTGTTCGTGATGCAGAGAAAATGCTAGAACAACAGTACTCTACATTTTATAATAAACCATTTGTCATCTTAAAAGTAACTAATCGTAGAGTATTGGTATTTCCAGGAACTGGTGGATCAGGAAAAGTTGTAAATATCGAAAATGAAAACACTACTTTAATAGAAGCATTAGCACTTGCTGGTGGCATTACGAATACTGGTAAATCTGATAAAATTAAAATTATTCGTGGAGATTTGCGTAACCCTAAAGTAATGTTGATAGATTTATCTACCATTGAAGGAATGCAACAAAGTAATATGCTTTTACAAGCTAATGATATCATTTATGTTGAGGCTGTGCCTCGGTATTCACAAGAATTCTTTATACAACTTACTCCTATTGTAGGTATCATTACAAGTCTTGCTTTAATTTACAATATTTCTAGGACAATAAAATAATAATCATCTTAAATACCTTCTGCTAGAAAGCGATGGCTAAAAAAAAGGTATCCCCTATAAACGAGGAGTTCGATTTTAAATTAATGGTTACCATAGCTGGTAAAAATTTGCTATGGTTTGCATTGTTTATGTTAATTTCTGTAATTATTGCATTCTTAATTTTAAGATACACTCCCCGCACCTATGAACCGGGTACAGTGATGCGCTTTTCAAGTGAAAATAATGCACAAAATGTTTTAGGTATCAATAACAATTCGCTTAATGGAAATGAAGGAAATGATTTCGCTGCAAATATTGAATTAATACGATCAAGAATCATCGTTGAACGAGCAATTGCGAAATTGCCTTTACATATAAGTTACTATGCAAAAGGAGCAGTATTAGTTAATGAGCTTTACAAGCAAACACCATTTAATGTTGAATTTTCAATTTTAGATTCTGCGATTTGTGGAGTTCCTATTATGATTGATTTTAATGACCAAAAATCAATCTCTATCAGTTATGTTTCACCTATTTCAGGGGAACGTAAAACGGGAAATTACCTGTTGAATAAATGGATTAATTTACCAGAATGCGTACTTAAAGTAAATATTAAAAACTACGAGGAAATTGATCGAGTACAAAAAGATATTAGCAAGGACGCTTATTATTTTGTATTAAACCGGCTAAGTACAATCTCTGAACAAGTATTGTCTCAAATCCAGGTAATTCCCCTTAATCCTGAAGCTCGTACGGTTCAGATAAAAATGCGTGAAGAGAACCCTTTTAAGGGTGCCGATATCGTGAATAGTATTGCTGGTGAATTTAGCAGATACGATGTGGAAAAAAGTTCAGAGTCTGCAAATAAAATTTTAGACTTTATTGATAACACCATTTTACGTACCGACAATGAACTAAGCAATTCTGAAAACTCAATCGAGAATTTTAAAAAGAAAAATAAAATTATTAGCCCAGAAATTGCTATTGGCGAAGTCCGTTTAAAATTCAATGAGTTACAAAGTCAAATGCAAATCATCGAAAATGAACTTGTATTTTACGATAAAATTAAAGCTGATATTAAAGGCAATAATGATATTGGTCGTTTCCTGATTTCATTGTATGGCAGATCAAATGATAATTTGCTTTTAGTTCAAATTAATAAACTTCAAGAACTATTGGATGGCCAAGATCAAGTAAAAATTCAAGCAACAGAAAACAGTGAAGTTTATAAATCAATTTCTATTCGAATTAAAAATCAACAAGATTTAATTTCAAGAACGATCATCAATGAAGAAGCTGCTCTAAGAATAAAAAAATCGCAAATACAAAGTCAACTAGGTATTAACGATAAACAATTTGGGGATCTACCAGGACAAGAAGCTGAGTTCGGCAGACTGAAAAGATTATTTGATATAAATGAAAAGTTTTATTCATTGTTACTTGAAAAGAAAGCTGAATTTTCTATCTCCAGAGCAGGTTATGTTTCTCAACATATTATTTTGCAAGAGGCACGATATGATTCGCCACCGGTATCACCCAACCGACAGTTAATATTAAGTGCTTGCATAATGGTGGGCTTTCTTGTAAGTTTTATTTTAATTATTACGCGTTATTTATTGTACAATGAAATCAATGCACTCGAAGAAATTGGTCAATATACAGATGCTGCATTATTGGGAATAATTCCGAAATATAAAAGAGAGATTCCCGTATCTCAGTTGCTTGTCGATAAAAATCCGAAATCTGTCATTTCTGAAGCCTTCCGTTCTATCAGAACTAATCTTCAATTTATCTCTAATGAAAAGGATTCGAAAATTATTGCTGTAACATCAACAATTTCAGGAGAAGGAAAAACTTTCAATGCAATTAATTTAGCAGGTGTTATTGCCTTTTCAGGAAAAAAAGTGGTGATCATCGATCTTGATATGCGTAAACCAAAAATTCATCTTGGTTTTAATGTGGAGAATAATCATGGTATCAGTACTTTGCTTATTGGAAAAGATGTTGCAGAAGATTGCATCATACATAGCTCATTGGCAAACTTGGATTTTATTACCGCAGGTCCAATACCTCCTAATCCAGCCGAATTAATTATCAATCCTAGAATGGATGAATTATTAAACTTTTTAAAATCTAAATATGACATTATTATCATCGATTTACCTCCTGTAGGAATCGTTAGCGATGGTATCCCAATGATGCAAAAAGCTGATTACCCTATTTATATTCTTCGTGCTAATTATTCTCGCAAAATGTTTATTAGCCAAATAAATAAACTAATCACGGAGAATAAAATATCCAACCTCTCCATCATTTTGAATGGTATTGAAATGTCGAGATTGAAATATGGTTATGGATATGGTTATAGTTATGGATACGGCTATGGATACGGCTATAGTTATGGATACGGATATTATGATGAAGATGAAAAACAAAGACCTTTATATAAACGTATTATTGACGTGATCTTGCGTAGAGATGTTTAACTTATGGAAATTACTAAATTTGATATTGAAGGTCCCTTACTGATTAAACCAAGAATTTTCCATGATGAACGTGGATACTTTTTTGAATCTTATAATGAAGCTGTTTTCAGTAAATTAGGATTAGATGTAAAATTCGTTCAGGATAATCAATCAAGCTCATCTAAAAATGTGCTTAGAGGTCTTCATTTTCAACATCCACCATTTGATCAGGGAAAACTAGTTCGTGTTCTCAGAGGCGCAGTACGAGATATTGCAGTTGATATCCGTAAACAATCGCCAACATTTGGGAAATATATTAGTATCGATATAACCGCAGATTCGAATGAGATGTTCTGGATTCCTCCTGGATTTGCGCACGGTTTTTTATCTTTGTCGGATGATACACTATTCCTCTACAAATGCAGTAATGTCTATCATAAAGATTCTGAAAGCGGAATACTCTGGAATGATCCAGATTTAGATATAAATTGGGGAACACAAAATCCTATCGTTTCTGGAAAAGATCTTGAATTGACATCTTTTAAGAATACGGAATCTAGATTTTAAATTGGCTAAACTTCACAAATGACTAATTGGTTTGTAAATAACGCAAGCTACGTATTATACCTCGTATTTTTTATTGGTGCAGTTGTATTCTCACTAATGATAAATGTGCTCTTCTTACGTTTCTTTAAAACGCTTGGTATACGAAATCAAGCTGATGGAACTATCATACGTTGGGGCGCGCTATCAAAACCATCTGTCGGTGGTATCACTTTTTATATTCTATTTCTCCTTTCAATCGCATGTTATTCTATTCTTTTTGTACCAGGAAAGGAACTTTATCAGATTGGATTTGTAGGTCTTCTTCTGGCTTGCGCTTCTGGATTCATTATCGGTTTAGCAGATGATGCTTATGACACTAAGCCACTACTAAAATTTGGTATTCAATTTTTAAGTGGTGTAATTCTTATTAGCTCTGGAATTTATATCAATATTTTTTCATCTATGATTCTTAATTACCTGATTACAATTATTTGGGTAGTCGGTATCATGAACTCCATCAACATGCTCGATAATATGGATGGTATTACAACAATTGTTTCTATCGGAATTATTGTAAATACTATTTATCGAATCGTACATCACAATGATATTACCAACATGCATTTACTTGTTTTGATAGGAGTTTTGGCTTCACTAATCGCATTCTTGAAATTTAATTGGCACCCCTCTAAAATGTATATGGGTGACACTGGAAGTCAGTTCTTGGGAGTATTTCTGGCAACGATGGGAATCGTCTATTTTTGGAATGATCCTTACACACCTGGCACTATTGCAACTGGGAAATTAGTTACTGCAACATTAATGACATTCATCTTGCCTATCTTAGATACTACTGTTGTTGTGATTAATCGATTATCAAAAAAACAATCACCATTTGTTGGCGGAAAAGATCATACTACACATAGCTTAGCTTATCTGGGTTTAAGTGACCAACAAGTTGCTTGGGTGTTTATTGCACTTGCCTTTTGTTCGTTTTCACTTAACATTATGATGGAAGAATTCCTGATCAATTGGAGCCATTTATTGTCTACAATGTTTGCTTGCTACTTTATTTTTCTACTAGCTTTTTTCTTTTATACAACGCGAAATAAACATGTTAAAAGCAGACAACGTTTACATTCAATAAAAGAAAATACTGCTTAATGTTTCTTTAATAATTCTGGTCGGCGTTCTTTTGTTCGAGCTAATGATTGATCATATCTCCATTGTGCAATTTTCGCTTCATGACCTGATAAAAGTATATCAGGAATTTTCCATCCTCTAAATTCTGCAGGACGAGTATAAACTGGTGGAGCAATAAAATTATCCTGAAAAGAATCTGAAAGTGCGGAAGTTTCATCACCTAATACTCCTGGTAATAATCTTATAACTGCATCTGCAACAACAGCAGCAGCTAATTCACCTCCTGAAAGAACATAATTTCCAATACTTATTTCACGCGTTATAAAATGTTCGCGAACACGTTCATCAACACCTTTATAATGTCCGCATAATAATATCAAATTTTTCTTTAATGATAATTGATTTGCTATTGGCTGATCAAATAACTCTCCATCAGGACTCATATAAATGATATCATCATAATTACGTTGCGATTTCAATTCATCAATACAAACTGCAATTGGTTCAATCATCATCACCATTCCAGCACCGCCACCAAATGCATAATCATCAACCGAACGGTGTTTGTTGTGCGCATAATCACGAAGATTAATCACATTCACTTCAACGAGTCCTTTATCGATAGCCCTCTTTAATATAGAATGACCAAAAGGACTTTCCAGCAATGGTGGATGAACAGTAATGATATCAATTCGCATAGTACAAATAAACGAAGGTTTTTTGAGTCTGTTTAACTAATTGAATAATTATTAATCATGCTTCAAATATTTCTCCATACTGTAATGCTGAATTTCATCAAAGAGTAAAAATGTTTTTTCGAGAATTGAATAGCCACAACTTAAATAAAATGGAACGGCAACTTCACGTGCTTGCAAGAAAATTTTAGAGGCGCCATTTACAATAGCTTTCTCTTCCAAACCGCGCATCA
>JBBRAW010000066.1:0-18948 GCA_038206385.1 Bacteroidia bacterium
CAATACTAAATTGTGCATCTACACCGTAATATTTACGTTTCGTAGTTTCGCCTTTATAATTTCCATTCTCTTGAACAAAGCGTAACGAATCATTTACAGTTTTAATCGAAAATAAAGTGTCATTATCTTGACGGAAACCACCATCATAATAAGATGCACCTAAGACAACTTTCAATTTCTCATTCTTGCTAGATTTGTTTATCGATAAATGACCTATGAAATCTTTTTTCTTATCAAACTCTTTCGCACCTAGTCCTGTCCCGTTAAATAATCCTGCATCTAATTTAATGAAATTCCAACGAGAAGTTTTCGGTGCTTGAATTGTTAACATAAAACCCATATCACGCTCTCCTGGAAAAATTATTTGCGACATTCTGCCACGTTCTGGTGATTCACGATCGCTAGACGACATTGGCAATTCATTACCAAATGGGCGATTGAATAATCCTGCAGTTAATGTAAATAATTGCAAATATGGATCGGTATATTTAAAATAAGCATCTTTTAAACTTACTGTTCCCGCTTCTGTTGCATCCACCTGAAATACAAAACTTGAATGTGTGTTTGTCCAAGTTGCTTTTAATCTTCCACGACGAATTAAAAAACGTTTATCATCGAAAGAAGGAAAGTCGCCACCAGCGTAGCTTTTTATTCCAGCCGAATCAGCCAATTGATATTGCGCTTGAATGTATCCAGAAATCTTCAGTTTCTTTAGAGATTCGACGTCTTGATACAACTTTGCAATAGTGCTTTGTGTACTGTCTTGTTGTTCCGGATCAACAATTTGTGCCATTGTCGGCTGTGATAACATTAGTGTTAGTAGACATGACGCTAAGCCTAACCATTTGTTTTTCAGTAATTTCATTAGATATAGTTTTCTTTTCCAGTTGCAAAGAGATTACTAAATTGTTACCTTGATTTTAACTAGATGTTATGTTAATGTTAAGAGTTGCCCTTTTTACTGAAATCGCTAAAAAATATTGAAATGAAGCAGTATTGAAGTATTGTTTGGAAATTAGTTTTTGCAACGTATCCATTCGTAAGTTTGTTTTTTCGTTCAAAAAAATTTTATAACCTGAATACATTCAAAATTAATAATAGGATTGTCTTAAAGTATGATTAACATTTTGATAACATTGACAATTGAACTTTGTTGCGAATAAAAAAGAGCATGGAGAATAATACAATTAAGATCCTATTGGTTGATGATGAACTTGACATACTCGAATTTATGGAGTATAATCTCAAGAAAGAAGGTTACCTAGTTCTGCTTGCGAAAAATGGAAAGGAAGCAGTTGATATTGCAAAACGGGAGAAACCACATCTTGTAATTATGGATATCATGATGCCATTAATGGATGGAATTGAAGCATGCCGTCAGATAAGAGAGATTCCCGAACTTAAAAGCACAATTATTACCTTTTTAACAGCTCGAAACGAAGAGTATTCACAGATTGCAGGATTTGATGTAGGAGCCGACGATTATATTTCTAAGCCAATTAAGCCTAGAATTATGCTTAGTCGAATCAAAGCTCTTTTACGTAGAGTGAATGGAAGTGAAATGAGTGATAACACTAGTGTTCAGATTGGTAATTTGAAGATTGATCGCGAAAGTTATTTAGTATATAAAGACGATCAACCAATTTCATTCCCACGAAAAGAATTTGAGTTATTATCATTACTAACTTCCAAGCCTGGAAAAGTTTTTACTAGAGAAGATATTCTTGCTCGTGTTTGGGGAACTGAAATTATTGTTGGCGATCGAACGATTGATGTTCACATTCGTAAAATACGAGAGAAATTAGGTGATGAATTAATAAAAACTATTAAAGGTATTGGCTATAAGTTTGATATATAATTGACTTTATTTTCTAGATAATATTTTTCTTAGCGTGATAATTTAGAAAGTCAATTAAATATTAATTGTTTTTATTTGTTTTACTTATCTGATTTGAATTAAGTTTGTATTCGAACAAATGAAGACTACAACTTTAGCAATTGCAACATCATTATTGATATCAGTAATAATAGTCGTATTAAATTATGTTCTTTTTTATGCTTTGGATATTAATGTGCCCTGGTATTTTGGATTAATAATTTCATTATGTACTTTTTTATTGATAGGATTTACCTTCCGTTTTTTATATAATCGTTACATCTTTACCCATCTCAACCAGATCCTTAAAAACATTTTGCGACTACGTTATCCAAATGAGCCATTTCGTTCTTTTAGAGAAAGTGAACGAGAGATTACGTCAGAGATTAATCAAATATTAATTGATTGGAGTAATGAATCACGTGATGAAATTGATCAGCTGAAACAAACGGAAAATTATCGTCGTGAGTTTTTAAGTAATGTTTCACACGAATTGAAAACACCCATATTTAGCATACAAGGTTATGTTCATACTTTAATTGATGGAGGAATTGAAGATGCCGACATAAATGTTTTGTATTTAAATAAAGCAAGTAAAAGTATTGATCGATTAATAAGTATTGTTGATGATCTCGAATCTATTTCGAAGTTGGAAGCGGGTGAATTAAACATTGAGCAACGTACGTTTGATTTTCATGAGCTAGTTCGTGAAGTTATTGAATCGCTTGAAATGCAAGGGCGCGAAAGAAATGTAAAAGTCATTCTTAATAACCCAAATGAAAAACAAACTTATGTGTATGCTGATAAGGATTTAATTCGGCAGGTATTAGTAAATTTAATTGTGAACTCAATTAAATACGGAAAAAAAGACGGCAAAACAGAAGTCAGATTTAGTGATGTTGATGATAAAATTATTGTAGATGTTGCTGATGATGGAATTGGTATTGAGAAACAACATTTGCCTCGTTTATTTGAGCGTTTTTATAGAGTGGATAAAAGCCGTTCGCGTGATCAAGGTGGAACTGGTTTAGGATTAGCGATAGTGAAGCATATTATAGAGGCACATCAGCAACATATTTCGGTGAATAGTGAATATGGAAATGGAACTATATTTACTTTTTCTTTGAAGAAGAGTAAGTGAAGATTGTTATAGTTTGTTTTATAAAAAAATCCCCGACCAAAAATTAATGATCGGGAATTTTCATTTGAGTGAAATTATGTGCTGAGTTCTTCAACAACATTTCTAAAAATAAAATTATTTTTATCATCTATATCAATCTCAATCTTGTCTTCTTTATTTATTGTTCCAGATAGAATTTGTTTACTCAATTCATTTAGTACACGTTTTTGCATGACTCTTTTCAGTGGACGAGCACCAAATTGTGGATCGTAACCTAATTGTGCTAACCAATCAATTGCTTCGGATGAGATGGTTAATTGAATTGCATTCTTAGCAAGCATATCCGCAACCGATTTGAATTGCAAACTTACAATTTCACGAATCTCATCTCTATTTAATGGATTAAACATGATGATTTCATCGATACGATTAAGAAACTCAGGTCGGATAGTTTTCTTTAACAAATCAAATACTTCGACCTTCGTTTTTGCTAATACTTCATCACGATTTTTATCCGTTATTTTCTCAATATTATCTTGAATAATATGAGCTCCAATATTTGAAGTCATAATAATAATAGTATTCTTGAAATTGGCTGTTCTTCCTTTATTATCTGTTAATCGGCCATCATCTAAAACTTGAAGTAGGATATTAAATACATCGGGATGTGCTTTCTCAATTTCATCTAACAATACCACAGAATAGGGTCTTCTGCGAACAGATTCCGTGAGTTGCCCACCTTCATCATAACCTACATATCCAGGAGGCGCGCCAATCAATCTGCTCACCGAATGTTTCTCTTGAAATTCACTCATGTCGATACGCGTCATTGCGTTTTCATCATTGAATAAATATTCTGCTAATGCTTTTGCTAATTCAGTTTTTCCAACACCAGTAGTTCCTAGAAATATGAAAGATCCTATTGGTCGTTTCATGTCTTGTAAACCTGCTCTACTTCTTCGCACTGCATCAGATAGAGCACTAATGGCATCTTCTTGTCCGACTACACGTTGATGTAATTCTTCTTCAAGATTTAATAATTTCTCACGTTCACTTTGTAACATTCTCGATACAGGAATTCCTGTCCATCGGCTAATTACATCAGCAATATCTTCACTATCTACTTCCTCTTTGATCATCGCTTTATCTTTTTGCGCTTCGATCAATTTAGTATTGAATGCTACTAATTTTTCTTCTGCCTCTTTTATTCTTCCGTAGCGTATTTCGGCAACCTTTCCATAATCTCCTGCACGTTCGGCTTGTTCCGCTTCGAGTTTAAAGTTCTCAATCTGCTCTTTCGTTTGTTGAATGGTATCGATTATTTTTTTCTCTGATTCCCAGCGACCTTTAATCGCATTTCTTTGTTCATTTAAGTTGGCAAGCTCCTCACTTATTTCACTTACTTTTTTAGAGTCACCTTCACGTTTTATTGCAGCACGTTCAATTTCTAGTTGCATAATTTTGCGTTGAATTTCATCTAATTCTAGAGGAACAGAATCCATTTCCATGCGTAATTTCGCTGCTGCTTCATCAATAAGATCAATCGCTTTATCTGGAAGAAAACGATCATTAATATAACGATCACTTAATTCAACAGCAGCAATAATTGCATCGTCTTTAATTCGAACTTTATGATGTGTTTCGTAACGTTCTTTTAATCCACGAAGAATAGAAATTGCATCTTGAACATTTGGTTCTTCAACAACTACTTTTTGAAAACGTCGTTCAAGTGCTTTGTCTTTTTCGATATATTTTTGATATTCGTTTAAAGTGGTAGCACCTATAGCGCGTAATTCTCCTCGAGCCAATGCTGGTTTTAAAATATTTGCTGCGTCCATCGCTCCTTCGCCACCACCAGCACCAACTAAAGTATGTATTTCATCAATGAATAAAACAATATCTCCTTCAGCACTTGTAACTTCTTTTACAACAGCTTTTAAACGTTCTTCAAATTCTCCTTTATATTTTGCACCAGCAATTAAGGAGCCCATATCTAATGAATAGATGACTTTACTTTTTAAGTTTTCTGGAACATCACCGTTAATTATACGATGTGCTAATCCTTCTGCAATTGCAGTTTTTCCAACTCCTGGTTCTCCAATAAGAATGGGGTTGTTTTTAGTTCGTCGCGAAAGAATTTGTAACACCCTACGAATCTCTTCATCGCGTCCAATTACTGGATCTAACTTTCCTTCTCTAGCGAGTTGATTTAAGTTACGTGCATATTTGCTTAATGAATTATAAGTTTCTTCAGCACTAGCGCTGGTAACGCGTTCGCCCTTTCTTAAATCAAGAATAGCATTACGCAATTCTTTTTCATTCACTCCTTCTTCTTTTAATAATTTAGCAACACTATCTTTTCCAGATAGAATTCCTAGAAGAAGATGTTCTACAGAAATAAATTCATCTTTAAATTCTTTGATGAGTTGTTGTGCTTTTTGAAGTGCTGCGGAAGCGTCATTTCCGAGATAGGGATTTGCGCCAGATACTTTTGGATAATTTGCTACGATCGTATTTAATTTATTCTCAAAATTTGCAATATTTATATTGAGTTTTTTTAAGAGAAATGGAACTACATTCTCATCCACATCCATTAGCGCTTTTAGAATATGTCCAGTTTCAATCGCCTGTTGACCATTTGCAGTTGCAATATTCTGCGCTTCTTGAATAGCTTCTTGCGATTTGATTGTATATTGATTGAAATTCATAGCTGATTTTTTTTAACCTATATCAAAGATTATCCCATTGCTAAAGATACCTAACTTTAGTGAAATTTTGACAGTAGTGATAACTGTTTTAAGTCATAATTTCTTATGATATTTATTTTCTAAGTCAATTCGTCATGTAACTAATATAAAAAATCGAACCTTGACGTTAAAATATGTTTTTGAATATCCAATTACTGAAAAATATTTGGGGCAAAAAAAAGAGTCACATTTTCATGTAACTCTTTTGGTTTTGATAATGGGTATTAAAATGTTACTGTAATGGTTCCTTTTTGTTCCAACGGCATTGTTGTGCCACCATCAAACATTGCGCTTTCAGCTGCTTGTTTAGCCTTAGTAAGCAAATACTGACTCGTTGTGGTAGTTCCTTCTGCACCTGGATCAGCTTTAATTACATTTCCATATTTATTGATGGTGATGGATACTACAACGATCCCTTTTTCCATTGTGAGGTTATCTACTCTCGGTTGTTTTGTTAATTTACGACCAGGCATCACATAAGAAACACCCTTAGTCCCTGAGGCTGTACTTCCACCTGAACTTGCTTTTACAGCGTCTCCAAATTGTATAGCACTAATTTCACCAACTTGAAATGTGATAATACTGCCTTTATGAAAAAAGGTAACGGTATTATCTTTTATTGATTGAAGTTCACCTTCCATTTTCTCCCCATTTTTCATTATTATAGTATGTTGCGCACTAACATTTAGGCAAAATAATAATATGATCGAAAGGATAAAATATTTCATTTAGTTGGTCGTCTTGTTGGATTGATAACGCATCAAATTTACAAAATATTGCTAGTATTCTGATGTAAATATTTTGGCTTAATAACAAGCCGTTGTTAATTCTTATATTTGCAATTCTATGAAATTACTCTACACTTATCTCAAGCCGTATTCAAAAATTATTTTCTTCGCATTAGTTCTTGCGGCAATTAACCAGGTATTTTCTTTATTAGATCCATATATTTTCGGGAATATCATCGATCGATTTGCAAATAAAGCATCGCAACTCTCTCAACCGCAATTTTTTCAGGTTGGTTATTGGTTACTTGCGGCAATGGGTGTCGCTTTTGTGAGCCGGGTTGCAAAAAATTTTCAGGATTATTATGTTAATGTGATTACTCAGAAATTAGGCGCAAAGATTTATGCTGATGGTGTTCGCCATAGTCTTGAATTATCGTATGAAGTTTTTGAAGATCAACGAAGCGGTGAAACATTAGGAAGGTTGCAAAAAGTAAGAGCTGATGTTGAAAAACTTGTAAATGCTGTAGTGAATATATTATTTACCTCACTCGTTGCAATTATTTTTGTTTGTGTTTATGCCGTACATCTTCATTGGCTTATTGCACCACTTTATTTCGGAAGTGTTCCTATTATTGGAATAATTACTTTTTATCTGAGTAAGAAAGTAAAAAGGATTCAAAAGATTATTGTTGCAGAAACGACTGCTCTTGCTGGATCTACAACAGAATCATTAAGAAATATTGAGCTCGTTAAAAGTTTAGGCTTATCACAACAGGAAATAGATCGATTGAATACTACAACCGAAAAAATTTTAAAACTAGAACTTAAGAAAGTAAAATATATCCGTAGCATTAGTTTTATACAGGGAACATTTGTTAATTTTTTGAGAACAGCAATCCTGTTCGTAATGTTATATCTTATTTTTGAAAAACAAATTACAGTCGGACAGTTAATGACCATGTTGTTTTATTCTTTCTTTATTTTCGGTCCATTACAAGAATTAGGAAATATTATTTCGATTTATCGTGAAGCAGAAGTTTCGCTTGAAATTTATCAGGATATTTTGAATATGAAACCAGAGCCTCGTCCAGAGCATCCTGTTAAACTAGGCCCGATTACTCAATTTGAATTTGATCATGTTTCATTCAAGCATCAATCAGCGAATTCAAATGCAGTTACGAATATTTCTTTTGCTACAAATATTGGACAAACGGTTGCATTTGTCGGACCATCAGGATCAGGTAAAACCACTTTAGTAAAATTACTTGTTGGATTATATCGCCCTCCGAGTGGAAAAATTCTTTACAATGGCATTAGTTCAAAAGATATAAATTTAGATGAGTTAAGAGCGCAGATTGGTTTAGTAACTCAGGATACACAATTATTTTCTGGGACAATTCGCGAAAATTTATTGTTTGTGGCACCAAATGCTACGGATGATGAATGTTTGTCGATGTTGAACAAGGCATCGTTAGGAAATTTGCTTGCTAGAGCCGAGAAAGGTCTAGATACAGTGATAGGCGAAGGTGGCGTGAAAGTATCTGGCGGAGAAAAACAGCGATTGTCAATTGCGCGAGCATTGTTACGTCAGCCATCATTACTTGTATTTGATGAAGCTACCTCAGCATTGGATTCACTAACTGAAGAAGAAATTTCGGAAACAGTGCGAAGTATTTCTGATAATAGAAAACACATAACAATATTAATTGCTCATCGTTTATCAACGGTCATGCATTCTGATACAATCCATGTTTTAGAGATGGGACAAATTGTAGAATCAGGTAGGCATGAGGAGTTGTTAGAGTTAAAAGGATTATATTATGCAATGTGGCGTCAGCAGATTGGAGAAAGGAAAAGAGTTGGAGCTACTTCCAATGAAAAAGTAATGGAAAAAATGGCATGAGTCAATTTGTGTTTGATAAACTAATAGCAAAAATCAAGAAAATTTCAGATATTGATTTACCAGGTATTGAAGCACATCAAAAGATGGCGCCTCAACATCGATTTTCAACAAGCTATTATTTAGAAAGAGAAAAAGATTATCGAAATGCTGGTGTATTGTTACTTTTTTTTCCTGATGAGAACCGAAATACAAGATTAATACTTATCGAAAGAACAGGAGGTAATTTTGTTCATGCTAATCAAATTAGTTTTCCTGGTGGAAAAGTAGAAACGGATGATGAAAATTTTGAAGCAACTGCATTACGAGAAACATTTGAAGAGATAGGAGTGAAGCAAGAACAAATAGAAGTTATTGGAAATTTGAGTTCAATTTATATTCCTCCAAGTAAATTTCTAGTTCATCCATTTATTGGAATCACAGCTAAAGCACCAAAATTTGTATTGAGTAAAGAGGAAGTAGTTCAAGTTCTGATTCCTAAATTAAGTGATTTTATAGATGATAAAAACATATTGATTGGTGATTTTTCTAATGCTCAAGGTAATATTAGTAATACTCCTTATTATTTTATAGAAGGGAAAAAAATATGGGGAGCAACAGCGATGATGATTAGTGAATTAATGACTTTAATATAATTATTGGAGACTTATTAAAAGCAAAAAAGAAGGCGATAGCCTTCTTTTTTGCTTTAGACATAGGTGATAAATTAAAAATTAATTCCAATCTTTTACAGAACCTAATTGTGCTTCTTGAACATTTATTACTTCATTGGTTGAAGTGTTTGTTAAGAAAGTAATAATCATTAAATTACTATTTGCATCTAATTTTCTTGGCATATCTGTTCTTAAATGATAAATGTATTTTCCTCCGGGTACATTCGCTGCTGGATTAATACCATCTCCTAAAGGATTAGTTAATAATTTTGAAAGAACATTGTAATGAGTGTAATTCCATATTGGATTTCCTAAGTGATAAAATGCACTAGAAGAATTATTATTAAATGCGTTTGCTTGTTGTAAATTTAAATTTGTGTTTGTAACACGATCTTCAACAATATATGCAGTAACATTAAAACTTCCTGGAAGTGTTGCTAAGAATCCGCAATGAATATAAATATCTGCAATACGATTTGATACAGATGAAGTTATCGCTAACCCGCAATTAGGTGTTGATGATAACGATAATGCAACATTATTTGGAAATGATTTTGAATCCATAAATGTTAAGCCATTGTATGCCTTACGATCAATAGTTCCTGTTGGAATAGTAGGATTAGGATTTCCTAATTGATTTAGGATTCTACCTGTTTGAAGTGTTGCTAAAGGATCATTGTAATGCATTCCCAATGAGTAAACGCGATCGCGGTAGGATTGTACTATTCTTTGTAGATTGTCATTAGCTTCAGGAACAAATCCATTGGTGGTACCTATGTATTCTTCCACCAAAATCTTTTTAAGGAATTTTGTTGGAAGCGGACTTACTGCTGTAATTCCTGGACTGGAATTTCTGTTTGTTGGTGATTGTAATTCAGCTGCTGGATTGGAGCTGTCATCTTTTTGGCATGAGGAGAAGAGAAATCCTGTACTAGCAATTAATAGAAGTAGTTTTTTCATGTTGGTATGAATTAAATTCGGATATGACAATTTTACTATTCTTTGAAAAGTAAAATGAATCAATTGTATAGGTTTCTTACAAAGCCGATATGATTTCTACATAAATTATATTGGAATATCTTTTTTCACAATGAAAATATTATTAAGATTTAGTTACTTTTTATAAAAATAAAAGAGGAAGATTGAATGAACAACCTTCCTCTTTCTAATGCATTAATAAATTTGTTAATCCCAATTTTTTGTTGTCCCTAATTTTGATTTTTGTACATTAATAATTGGTTGTTCAGTTGCGACTGTACCTGTTTTACTTATGAATGCAACAATATTTAAATCATTAGATTTATAAGCGGCAATGTTTATGGTGTAGGTTTTAATATACTCTCCACCTTTTATAACTTTCGTCGCTGGAATCGCATCACCCAATGATGCACTTAGTACATTTCGTAAAACATAATTGTGATTAAAGTTTATGATTGGATCTCCAGCACCAAAATAAGGGTGACCAGTTGATGTGTTGTATGAGTTGCGTTGATCATATAAAGAACCGTTTCCTATTACATTATTTTCACATAAGTAAACAGTAAGTGAATAATTTCCTGCTAAAGTTTGGTTGAAACCACAATGAACTTCAACGGTTGCTGTTGTTCCTGATATGGTAGATTTTATGGATAATCCTGCTCCTGCGGATTTTGTTTTTATTACATCATAATTGGATTGCCATTGCGTTCGGTTTAAAATGACAGTACTTAATGATGCTGTTCTATTTATTAATGCAGACGGAAACATGGCGCCATTACCATTATTAAACGTTGTATATAATGTTGTATATTGATTTAATTCCATCGCATCACTATAATGAATTTCAACTGGAATTGAGGTGTTCGGATTAGCAGCAAGAATATTATCCATCTTCACAAAACCATCAGGACATTGCGCTTGGCTTGCACCAGTAAATTCTTCTAATAATACCTTCTGGCTAAATGTTGTTGGTACTGTTGATGTGTTACCGCCACTTCCATTGTCGGGCGTAGGTGTGGTGCTGCTATCATCTTTTTTACAAGAGATAAAGGAAACAAGAAGCACAGCGTAAATAATGAATAATTTTTTCATGATGAGGCAAGTTAGTTTACATTGAAGTATTAAATGGAACATTTATATGAATAATATCACAATTTATACGGATTTTATTTTTACAAGTTAGCTTAATAGTGATTCATGTAAGGTTTTTAAAATTATCGATAAAAAATTTAGTCTTATCGACGATATAACGATCATATTTATTCAATACATGAAATAATCAAGTGATATACAAGTTTTTTAAAATGTAAGATCTTTTGGAATTTATATCTTTGTGAGGGAAAAAATCACATGAAAGACGATAAGCATTTCAATATCCGTGTTTACGCTTTGCTCATCAATATAAAAAAAGAAATATTGATTGCGGAGGAATATCACTATAGCACTTTCATGCGAAAATTTCCTGGAGGTGGTTTACAATTTGGTGAAAGTACAACCGATTGCCTTCGACGTGAATTACGAGAAGAATTAGGAATTGAAATTGGTAATATAGAACATCACCATACTACGGATATTTTTGTGCAATCCGCATTTAATAGTAACCACCAAGTTATTGGTATTTATTATGCTACGGTAGCTCCTGATAATCTGATAAATAAATATAGAGAGAATTATGCTCAACCAAGTACAGAAGGCGAAGAGCGTTTTCGTTGGATTGCTTTAGATAAAATAAGCGTTAATGATTTTACATTTCCAATTGACAAACAAGCGATGGAAATTTTTCTAAATAAAATAAAAAATCAATCATTCTAATTATTTAAACATTCTTACATCCATAAACCCTTTTCGTTCGAAATAATCTATTTGCTCTTTTGCAATTTTTTTATTGCTTATTCCAGTAATCACTAAGTGATAGATTCTATAATTTGCTAAGCCTTGTCCTACAATTAATACCTTGTCAATATCTTCTTCTAAATAAATTTCATTAGCTACATACAACATGTGAATCAAATCATTTGTTCGCCAAAGTGAAATAGAAGTATTGCTTAATGATTCAGGATTTCCAAGGCAATCATTTACATCATTACAATTGAAAATGCTATCGATTTCTTTAGTGTGTTGTATAATATGAAGCACTTCTAATTTTACGGATGCTAACCCGTGCATATAACTTCCAATTCTTCTTGCAGCAGACTCTGATAAATCAATAATTCGAGATTTTACAAAGGGTCCTCGATCATTAACACGTACAGTAACCGACAAATTATTTTTTTGATTCGTAACTCTTAAATAAGTGTTAAATGGAAGTGCACGATGTGCTGCAGTAAAATCTGCATTTCTAAAAATTTCACCACTCGCAGTTTTGCGACCATCAAATTCATCACCATAATACGAGGCTTTACCTTGCTGAAAAGTAGAATTCAATTGTTTTTTTTGCGGCTGTACAAATAACAATAACAGCAACATCTGCAAACTAAGAAGTAAAGTTTTAACGAAGCCGAATCCTGTCATGCTGTAAAAATAGCATCATTATGATATGAATGGTAATAATTTATGCTAATCTATGACTAATTACATCTTCTATGCCTAAAAACAATTGGTTAGGATTGTATGTTCTCCAACGTGAATCGTTTAATTCACCACCATAAGTAAGATAATAGTCGATGTTGTTTTTAGAAAACTCTTGTAAAACATGATCTCTAAAATTTAATGCAACGATCCATCCATCTTCAACATCATCAAACCATTCTTGATAATAGCAATCATCAGAAGCATGAAAATTTAGTACGTTTTCACCGATCAAAATGTATTTATTTATTCCATTACAAATCATAACATCAATCACATCTCGCTTTAGCAACATAATATCGTTATTGATAGCGTCATTCCATTCGCCAATAAATTCTAGAATCGCAAAATTTTGATCGTAGTCGGCAAAAAGTACTTTCATATACAAAGTACTCGAACCAAAATCATCCCATTGAGGATGGATATAATAATTATAAACTGTATTCGTATATTCAAATTCATTGTACTCTCTTCCATAAAATGGAGATAAATCATCTTCATCAGTAATGTAAAGATGACGCCAAGAATAATAAGGTTCTATATCTTGCATACTACTACTATTTCTCTCTCCATGTACTGGAGATTATACAAATTTCACGAATATTTTTTTAGATTACACTATTGCAAAGAAAATTTATTTTTCTTATGCAAATTACTTTTTGAATGCTTCCATCGCCATTCTAACACTTCCATTTTCTAAAAGTAATTTATTTGCTATTTCCTCATTAATATTTAATTCTTGCATCAACATTTTGGTTCCTCTATCAATAAGTTTATTATTACTTAATTGCATGTCGACCATTTTATTTCCGTGCACTTTTCCTAAACGAATCATCGTTGCAGTGGAAATCATATTCAGCACTAATTTTTGAGCGGTTCCAGCCTTCATACGAGTGCTTCCAGTCACGAATTCTGGTCCAACTGATACTTCTATCGCATGATCAGAAACTTCCCCAACAGGGCTTCCTGGATTACAAGTAATACATGCAGTAAGAATTTTATTATTCTGACATTCAGTAAGCGCACCAATCACGTAAGGTGTTGTTCCGGAAGCAGCTATACCAATTACAACATCATCACTTGTGATTGAATATTCGGAGAGATCTTTCCAACCTTGATGCGTATCATCTTCGGCAAATTCAACAGCTTTACGAATTGCTAAATCTCCACCTGCAATGATGCCAATTACTAAACCATGCGGCACACCAAAAGTAGGAGGACATTCAGACGCATCAACAATTCCTAATCGTCCGCTTGTTCCTGCGCCGATGTAAAAAAGTCGACCGCCAATTTTCATTTGTAATACAATTGCATCTACTAATTTTTCGATAGCTGGAATTACTTTTTCAATTGCAATAGGTACTGATTTATCTTCTCGATTAATATTTTCGAGGAGTTCTATTATGCTCATCTTTTCGAGATGATCATATTTCGAGTCTGTTTCTGTAATTCTGTTAAATGTCATATTGAAAATCTGTATCCGTTAATAAATAGCAGGATATTTTTCTGGATTATAGCAATGCATCATTTCATAAACAGTATCGAAAACATCTTCTGTACTTGGCTTCGAGAAATAATCACCATCAGAACCATAAGCAGGACGATGTTCTTTTGCTGTTAACGTTTTTGGTTCTGCATCAAGATATTTATAGGCACCTTGTGTTTCCATAACTTGTTGCATCATAAATGCTGTTGCACCACCAGGAACATCTTCATCAAAAAATAAAACCTTATTTGTTTTGGCAATTGATTTAGCGATGTTATGATGAATATCGAATGGAAGTAAACTTTGCACATCGATTAATTCGCAAGAAATATTATGTTCTGCTAATTGTTGAATAGCTTCTTGAGCAACTCTACAACATGATCCGTAAGTAACAATAGTTACATCATTACCTTCAACCAATTTTTCAGGAACGCCAATTGGAATTGTGAAATCTCCTAAGTTGGATGGTAGTTTTTCTTTGATGCGGTATCCATTAAGTGGCTCAATAATTAATGCAGGTTCATCAGAAGCAAGAATCGTATTGTAAAATCCTGCAGCTTGCGTCATGTTACGAGGAGTTAAAACATGAATGCCACGAATAGCTCCCAATATAAATTGCATTGGAGAACCTGAATGCCATACGCCTTCTAAACGATGACCACGCGTGCTAATAATCAGCGGTGCTTTTTGTCCGCCTTTTGTACGGTAATGTAAACATGCAAGATCATCACTCATGATTTGAATTGCATACGCGAGATAATCTAAATATTGAATTTCTGCTATTGGGCGAAAGCCTCTTAATGCTAAACCGATTCCTTGTCCGAGGATTGTTGCTTCACGAATTCCTGTATCGATAATTCTATTGTCACCATGTTTCTCTTGAAGCCCAGCGTATGTTTGATTCACACCACCGATACCACCAACATCTTCACCGAAAGCAACTACTTCTGGATGACGAGAAAAAATAGTATCGAAATTTGCAAGTAATACTTCACGACCATCAACCATTGGAGCATCCGGAGCATATTGTATTGTATTAATTTTTACATCAAATGCATTCCATTTACTTTGGCTATATTGATGACCATCATAACGATCTTTATTGATCATCATGTAATTGTTTAACCAAGAAATTAATTGATTGCGCTCTTGAAAATTTTCATCTTTTAGCATACGCAAAACTTTTTTTGTAGCGATGATAATTTCTTTGCGTTCTGGTTCTGCTAATTCACGAAGTTGATTGATGAAACGTTCAATGAAAATTTTATTTTTACTTTTTGATGCTGTTGCTGATAGTAAAGAAATTGCATTTGCTAACTCCGTTTTTATGCCTGACTGTTGCGCATCCCAAGCACTACGTTTCGCATCGTTAACAGTTTTTTTAGCAGTAGTTTCTATCTGTTCTAAATCTTCTGCAGTTGAAATAGCAGATTCAAGAATCCACTCGCGCATTTTACGGTTACAATCAAATTCCTCTTCCCACGCTAATCGTTCTTTCGACTTATAACGTTCGTGTGAACCACTTGTTGAATGGCCTTGCGGTTGTGTTAATTCACGAATATGAAATAATGTTGGAATATGTTTTTCACGACACAAAGCAACACCTTTTTCATAGGTTTCGATTAAGCTTACATAATCCCATCCGTTTGCTGTTAATATTTGATAGCCTTCTTTTTCATCAGTGCGTTCGAAGCCTTTTAATATTTCTGAAATATTTTGTTTTGTAGTTTGATATTTTGCAGAAACAGAAATTCCATAACCATCATCCCACACTGACATTGCCATTGGTATTTGCAAAACACCGGCTGCATTAAATGCTTCAAAGAAAATTCCTTCTGATGTTGATGCATCACCAATTGTTCCGAATGCAACTTCATTTCCATTCAATGTAAAGCCACTCATTTTTTCTGCTAAAGCAGGATTGCTACGATACAATTTTGATGCGTATGCTAATCCAACTAACCTTGGCATCTGTCCACCTGTCGGAGAAATATCGGCAGAAGAATTTTTTAAATTTACTAAATCTTTCCACGTACCATCATCGTTAAGCAACCGAGTAGAGTAGTGACCATTCATACAACGACCTGCTGATGATGGTTCTGCATTTACATCAGGATTTGCATAAAGTTGTGCGAAAAATTCTTGAATAGTTAGAAGGCCAGCAGCGAACATAAATGTTTGATCACGATAATATCCCGAACGGAAATCACCATTACGAAATGCCTTTGCCATTGCTAGTTGAGCAACCTCTTTTCCGTCACCAAAAATGCCAAATTTTGCTTTGCCTGTTAGCACTTCTTTTCTTCCTAAAAGGCTTGCTTGTCGACTTTCAATTGCAATTCTGTAATCGTTCAAAACTTCAACTTTAAACTCGTTAAAGCTAAGTTGTTGCTTGTCAGTATGTTGGGTTGGTTCAGTCATAATTGTCGCTAATATTCAAAAATACGAAATGACTTGATAAGATCAAAGGTGAAGGATTGATTTAGGTTGATATTTCGAAGATCACATCAATCGTGATGTTATTACAAAAACTGAAAACACAACACTGGCTATTCCATTTGTTGTTGCGAATGCTAAATTTACTTTGCTTAAATCGGTTGGTTTAACTAATGTATGCTGATAAATTAAAAGAGCAGTAAAGACGATCCATCCGGCATAATAAATCCAATTAAAATTTCCTTGAAGTCCTGCAGCAAAAAGAAATAGTGACGCTGCAATGTGTAAATTGTTTGACAGTGTTAATGATCTTACTGTTCCGAAAACTCTAGGTATAGAATACAGATCTTGTGAGCGATCAAAGTCTTCGTCTTGCAATGCATAAATAATATCGAAACCACTTACCCAACATAAAACAGCGAATGAAAATAATAGAGGTAATAATGCAAATTTTCCTGTTACAGCAATCCATGCTCCAATAGGTGCGAGAGATAATCCTAAGCCAAGAATTAAATGGCAGAGTGAAGTAAATCGTTTTGTATAACTGTATCCTAAAACTACTGCTAATGCAATTGGAGATAAAAAGAAACACGCTGAATTTATTGTGTATGTTGTAATGATAAATGCAATGCAGTTAAGGATTACAAAAAATAGTGCTGAATTGGGTGATATAGTTCCTGCAGGAATTTCTCGTATTGCAGTACGTGGATTTTTCGCATCAAAATGACGATCGGCCCAACGATTAAAAGCCATTGCAGCAGAGCGAGCGAATACCATACATAGCACCACTTTAAGAGCTAAGATCCCGCTAAATGTAAAACTCTCTTGTGTAATTGCTAAAGTAAATCCTATTGCAGCAAATGGAAGTGCAAAGAGTGTATGACTAAATTTTATTAGGGAAAGATAATGATTGATTCGTAGAAGCATGGCTGCAAAAGTACGAGAATTAAATAAATCATTTACCTAATGAGTTTTTACTTTCTTTATTTCTTCTTCTCACTTGGCTTTCTTTTTTTGTCGGATACTGATTTTGTAATTGTCATTCCGTGAATTATTTGCTTTGTATCTTTTACTTTAGTGATTGAGTTTGCATAAGCCTCCTTCACAAGTTTTTTATATACGTTTTTGGAAATTCTTCTTTGCTCTTTACAAGTATGTTTCGATATTGATTTCCTTTTCCTAAAAGAATTTTTTTCAGGGTCGGAAATTTCAGTGCCTCAATAAAAACCAAAGTGAACATTGTGGCTACTTTGTCCAACTGCAATCGAACAAAAGGTATGTCCAACTTTTTCAGTTAGTGAACATCAAAAAGCAACTGCGTTGTAGTTGTAGTAAATGAGTTCTGTTGTATTTGGATATACGTCCCAAACAAATTCTCTTAACCACATTGCTATTTCTTTAATCTCTTCAGGTAATGTTGATAAGAATTTTAGAAGGTCTTTAGTTTGTTCTTTGCTCATCTTTATATTTTTTTACAAATTCAAAGTTAATTTTTGTGACTTACTTCAATTAATAAAAATGCTAATTGATTAGAGAAACGTTTAAGTGTTTAGCGAAAAGTGGGAAATCGAAGTCAGAACTTCAATTTCCCACTAAAATTTAATTGAAAAAGTGAACTTTATTTTAGTGCTATTTCCTTCATAACTCTAAACCGATTAGTTGTTTAATTCGTTGAAGGACATTTATTTCTTTACAAATATTTTTACTGAAAAATTATTGCGCAACCAATTGAGATTCTTCGTATGTTGGTCCATACATGGAAGGTACTTTATTTCCTGACGCTCTTAGATGAGAAACAAGTTCTCCACGATGATGGTAAAGATGGTTATATAAAAATCCACGAATCACTTGAATTTTAGGCATAGCTGGCATGATGGGATTTCCACCTGCGGTCATCGACCATTCGTTCATATAACTTGCTTCATCAGATACTTCAATTGCTTCTTTAGCCGCTGCCATATTTAATTCAAACTTTTCTACAATATTAGAAGCCTTGGTAATGTCGCCCTTGTTGTATTGGTATGTACCCATATCAAAATTATCTTGATTGAAAGTAACACCGTACCAATTATATACTTCGGCAATGTGAGATGCCAACTGACCAACAGACCAAAGATGCGGCTGTGGACGATACTCCAATGCGCTGTCTGGAATCATTGCTAAAAGTTTTCTAGTGTTGTCGGCTTCATGCATGAATTCACCGAGTAATGCTTGTTTTAACATGTTGTTTTAATTTTAGAATTATTTTATTTAGTTCTGTAAATGTATAAATTTTTGATTGTTTTGGGGGGTAAATATTTATGTTTGTGGTAGGTGGTATGAATGGTAGTTTAGGGTTTGGGGCTTGACGGAAAGTGGCGATTTTAACCACAAATGTTGATACGGAGAACTGAAGTTTAATCAGCCACAAATGTGTCTGCGGAGCACTGAACCGCCACTTTTGCCAAACGCCTGTT
>JBBRAW010000067.1:0-18922 GCA_038206385.1 Bacteroidia bacterium
CGCTAATGGATTAAGTTATTCCTTGTTGGGTTGCTCTCCAGCAGAGCCCAACTCCGCTTCACTTAACTTCGCTAATATATAATTGAAAAGAATAACTTTATAAAATCAATCAAATTGTTGCACTAGAGAATTGATCCGAAGGGACTAATTAACAATTGCAAAAAATAAAATTTAATGTACTAAATAATGAAAATTAATTCTATTTGCATAGATCCTTGAAGTAAATGTACTTCAGGGATTTTTATTTAACGTTCATCGCAAAATGATGGCTAGTGATATTAAACCCATAACGAAGATACAAGCGATGTGCGTCATATCGTGCGGGGATGCAACCAGAGTCAAGATGAACTTGTACACAATGATGGTTGCGCGCTTCTTCAAAAATATAATCCAATAACAATCGCGCATTTCCTGATTTTCTTGCACTTGGTAAAGTACTTAAATCATCAATATATATTGCTTTTCCCCAAGCTAAATGTTCTGAAAATCGATAGCCAGAAGCTGCAACAACTTTATCGTTATCCATTAAATAAATTAAATTATAACCACGACTCATCATACCTGTAATAATTGGCAAAATATTCTCTGAATTTAATTGCGATCGCAAGGCACTCATGACCTCAGTACACTTCAAGATATCTTGCTCTGTTTTTGCTAAATGTATTTTTGTCATACTATATATTTTGATAAATTATTCTTTAGAGAGATCTTCAATTAATTGAGATCTGTAACGCGTAAAAATATTAGACTTCGAGACAAATCCTATATATTTATTTTCTTTTATCACTGGAAGGTTCCAAGCTTGCGTAGTTTCAAATTTTTGCATTACGGAGGGCATATCCTCATCTATATCAAGCGTTGCTGGAGGTCGCGTCATGATATCAGAAATTTTAACAGTGACATACTTGCTCTGATCAAACATTATTGAACGAATATCATCTAAAACAATTACACCATGAAGTTGTCCGAGTTCATCTAAAACAGGAAATAAATTACGTTTTGAAGTACCTATTTTTTCTATTAGATCCGACAATTTACCATTTAGTGAAACAGAAGCGAAATCGTTTTCAACAAGATTTCTTAATCGAATATGATTCAACACATCTTGATCAGGATTATTAAAAACTAATAGTCCTCGCTTTGCAAGCTTTCTCGTATAAACTGAATACGGCTCGAAATATTTTGTTATAAAATACGATAATGCAGAAACAATCATTAAAGGAATAAATAGTGTATATCCACCGGTAATTTCCGCTATCAAAAATATCGCAGTTAATGGTGCGTGAATTACGCCACTAAGCAATCCCGCCATTCCAATAACAATAAAGTGAATCGAATTTAATTCAGCCAATCCAGATAATTTTATTATTTCCGTAAATATCAATCCCAAAAATGCACCTGCATAAAGTGATGAACCAAACATACCTCCGTTCCCTCCTCCTCCAATCGTTAAGGAGGTTGCAAATACTTTTGTTAATGCCAATGCAGAACCAAAAACCAATAACTCAAAATGTTGATTCATCATACCATTCATTGGTGATTGTAAAAATAATTGTTGAAAATCACCATGAAGTATTCCTAAAATATTTGAATATCCTTCACCATATAATGGAGGGAAAACAAAGACAAGTACGCCAAGTAATGTTCCGCAAATAATACTTGCGACATACGGTTTTTTAATCTTGGCAAACCACTCTTCACATTTAGAATATACTCTAATATTATAAACGGAAAGTAGTCCGCATAACAAACCAAAGGCAATGTAATATGGAGTACTACTAACATTCCAATCGTCAGTAATTCTAAAAAATGGCTGACCAGAATAAAGTATTTTGGAAACTAATGATGAAGTCGCTGCAGCAATTAATATTGGAATGAATGCAGGAACAGTTGTACGAATTAAAATTACTTCCATTGCAAATATTACTCCAGCAATCGGACAATTAAATATTGCAGAAATACCAGCAGCAGCACCACAAGCAATTAACAATGTTTTTTCTCGCAACGTCATGCGTAATGCATTTCCAATTCTACTTCCATAAGCGCTACCAGTAACTACAATTGGTGCTTCCAATCCAGCAGATCCTCCGAATCCAACAGTAAGAATTGAACTCACCATTTGTGAATACATTTTATGTCGCTCTACATTTGCATATTTTCTACTTATCGCAACTAATACCAAACCTGTTCCTCTACCAAGTTCACTATGAAGAAATATCTGTACATAAAAAGTGCACAATAAAATTCCGATGAGTGGATAAAAAAGATACATCCATTCTACTTGATTCATGAATATTCCCTTCTGAACAACTTCTTGAATATAATGCACCGACATTTTCAATAATACAGCACAAATACTTGTTATAATTCCTGTTAATGCAGCTGCAAGAATCAAAAATGTATCATCACCAATATGACGAAGTCGCCAATGTGCGAAACGATTAAGCAAACCTGTTATTTTCTTCCTGAGCATTGCTATAAAACTAAACAATTATTGTATGACAATACTATTTATCATAAATTTTATTGAACCAAATTGTAGTTAGTCATCTCTAGAAATATGAAATTTATTTCAAGAACAAAATTCTTTATAGAATTTAAGAAATAAAAAAAGGCTATCTCCAATGGAAATAGCCTTTCTAAAATGTTTGGCACTATTAAACTTTTGCAGCATCAGCAAGGAACTTTGCTAAACCGCTATCTGTTAATGGATGTTTTAATAAATCTAAAATAGATTGTAAAGGACACGTAGCCACATCTGCACCAACTTCAGCGCACTTGATAATGTGTAATGGACTGCGAATAGAAGCTGCTAATACTTGCGTTTCGAAATGATAATTGTTATAAATAAAAACAATTTGTTCAATCAATGCAATGCCATCAGTTGAAACATCGTCTAGTCTTCCTAAGAATGGTGAAACATACGTGGCTCCTGCTTTCGCTGCCAATAATGCTTGACCGGGAGAAAAGACAAGAGTGCAATTCGTTTTAATTCCCTTATTCGAAAAATATTTTATCGCTTTGATTCCATCTTTTATCATTGGAATTTTCACGACGATTTGAGGATGCAATTCAGCAAGTAATTCGCCTTCACGAACCATGCCTTCAAAATCTACAGCAATCACTTCTGCACTTACATCGCCTTCCACGATATTACAAATATCCACATAGTGTTTTAAAATATTATTTTGGCCACGGATACCTTCTTTAGCCATCAGAGAAGGATTTGTAGTAACGCCATCAAGAATTCCAAGGTCATTCGCTTCACGAATCTGATCAAGGTTTGCTGTATCAATAAAGAATTTCATAGTGTAGGTTTTAAGAAGAAGTATTCTGCTGCAAAGCTATAACTTCTCGCTTCTAATAAAAGATAATTTAGTACTTCAATCTCATAAATACACTAAAAGTCAATACATTAATAATCAAATTATTTTTTCTCATTATGATCACCTTCACTTTATAGCCATAATACCTATATTTGCCGTGGGTAAGTCTTATACGACCAGCTCCTATGAACCTCCCCAGGACCGGAAGGTAGCAAGGATAAGTGGTTGAGCGGTGCGATATAAGTAGCTTACCCATTTTTTGTGCCTTTTACTCTGGGTTTTTAGATCAATAATCCATTGAAATCTGAATGAAAATCGTCCAAATTTTAGCACGAGTGAGCTTGTTTTTCGACTAAATTTGCGCGCTATGAATCAACCTCCAGTATTAAAAACAGCACTTAATTTTGGTGCGATGAGCGGACTTGCGAGTTTTGCAATGTTCCTACTGCTTTATTACACTGGATTCAATCCTCTCGGGCAAATATCATGGGTGGGTGTATGGATTCCAGTAGTATTTATTGTTTTAGGCACGAAGCATTATCGTGATCATGAAGGGCAAGGCTACATCAGCTATTGGCAAGGATTCCGAGTAGGATTTCTAACTGCTAGTGGTGGAGCATTTTTATTTGCATTGATGGTTTGGTCGTTTGCAACTGTTATAGATGCCCAAATTGTAGAACGATTTAAACAAGAAAGTTTGATGTATTTAGAACAGACTGAACAATTATCAAAGTCGATGTTTGGAGAAGCAATTTATGATGCATCGGTAGAAAATATTGAAAAAATTACTACAGGAACTATTTCTGCACAAGAATTTTGGGATAAAACATTTGGAGGATTAATCATATCACTCATTACTGCTGCATTTCTTAGAAAAAATAATTCTACACCACTATCTAATGAATTATAGCCACGATCTTTCGATTATTATTCCACTCTTCAATGAAGATGAATCATTACCTGAACTTTCTGCATGGATTGAACGTGTAGTGGTAGCAAATAATTATCGCTATGAAGTAATTTTTATTGATGATGGTAGTAAAGATAAATCATGGAATGTAATTGAAGATTTATGCAAACGCAATAGTAATTTTAAGGGCATAAAATTCAGAAGAAATTACGGAAAGTCAGCAGCATTGCAAGTAGGTTTTCAAGCTGCATTGGGAAGAGTTGTCATTACGATGGATGCAGACATGCAAGATAGTCCTGATGAAATTCCTGGCTTGTATGATTTAATTGTTAAAGATGGTTTTGATTTAATTTCTGGATGGAAACAAAAACGTCATGATCCAATAAGTAAAACAATTCCTAGTCGTTTTTTTAATTGGGCTACACGTAAAATGTCAGGAATTAATAATTTGCATGATTTCAATTGCGGATTAAAATCTTATCGCTCAGAAGTGGTGAAAAGCATCGAAGTATATGGTGAGATGCATCGGTATATTCCTGTAATAGCAAAATGGGCAGGCTTTAGTAAAATAGCAGAGAAAGTAGTAGAACATCGTGCAAGAAAATACGGTGTAACAAAATTTGGATTAGAACGTTTTGTAAATGGCTTTCTCGATTTACTATCTATCATGTTTGTTTCTAGATTTGGAAAGCGACCAATGCACTTATTTGGCACACTAGGATCAATGCTTTTCATGTTAGGATTTATTCTTGCAATGTGGCTCGGCGTAAGCAAACTTTATCTTTCATTTCATAATACTCCAGCGCGATTATTAGCTGATCGCCCTTCGTTTTATATAGCACTCACCTCAATGATTCTTGGAACACAAATGTTCTTAGCTGGTTTTGTAAGTGAATTAGTATCGCGTAACAGTACAGAAAGAAATAATTATCTTATCGAAAAACGCGAAAATTTATCGGAGTAATTTATCAGTTATTGACAAAATAATAAATCAATTTACTACTGTTTATGAATATTATTTCTTTATTTAAAATATTCGTAAGTGATGAATTCTAACGATAAAAAAAATATTGTGATTCTTGGTCCGGCACATCCTCTTAGAGGTGGATTAGCTGCATTTAATGAACGATTAGCTCGTGAATTAATAAAGCAAGGACATCAAGTTACAATCTATACTTTTTCATTACAATATCCCTCATTTCTATTTCCTGGTAAAACGCAATATGCTGATTCATCTAGTCCCAGTGATTTAAATATTAAAGTTGTTGTAAATTCTATTAATCCTTTTAACTGGATAAAAATTGGTAGAGCGCTAAAAAATATTCAGCCTGATATTTTAATGATTCGGTTTTGGATTCCTTTTATGGGACCTTGTTTAGGGACTATTGCTAGAATTGTAAAACGCAATAAGCACACAAAAATTATTGGAGTTCTTGATAATGTGATTCCTCATGAACACCGTATCGGAGATAAAGGATTTACAAAATATTTTATAAAACCTGTTGATCGTTTTATTGCAATGTCGCAGCAAGTTATAAATGATTTACGTACGTTTACAGATAAGCCTTGTGAATTTATTCTACATCCCATCTATGATCACTATGGTGATCTTCTAAAGAAAGAAGATGCGTGCAGTTATCTTAAACTTGATAATTCATTTCATTATTTATTATTTTTTGGTTTTATCAGAAAATACAAAGGACTAGATTTGTTGTTGATGGCAATGGCTGATGAAAGGATAAAAGCTAGAAATATTAAACTCATTATTGCTGGAGAGTTTTATGAAGACGCGAGTATGTATCATCAACAGATAAAAGAAAATAATTTAGAAGATAAAATAATTCTTGCAACAGATTATATTGCTGATGAGGAGGTAAAATATTATTTTAGTGCTGCTGATTTAATTGTTCAACCTTATAGATCTGCGACTCAATCTGGTATTTCACAAATCGCGTATCACTTTGAAATTCCAATGATAGTTACTAATGTTGGAGGCTTACCTGAGATGGTTCCAAATGAAAAAGTTGGATATGTTGTAGATGTAAATTCTACCGCCATTGTTAATGCCATTTTATCATTTTATGATGAAAATAAATCAATGCAGTTTATTGCTGGCATAAAAGATGAAAAGAAAAAATACAGTTGGAATACTTTTGCAAATGCACTATCAAACTAATTAATGGTATAGAGATAAAATTATTTTTGCAAAACAAACTAGATAAGATTACCTTTACGACAAGAAACAAAATACACATGGTAACAGATATTCGTCAACTCATTCAAGGTTCTATTGATACCAAACAATTAATTCTTAAAGATGAATTGTTATTAAATGCTATTCGAAAAGCTGCAGAAGTTTCTGTGAATGCATTTGGGAGCGGCAACAAAGTTCTCTTCTGTGGAAATGGAGGAAGTGCTGCCGATGCGCAACATATCGCTGCTGAATTGTCTGGTCGCTTTTATACTGATCGTGATCCATTATATGCGGAAGCATTACATGTAAATTCTTCTTACATGACTGCTGTGGCAAATGATTATTCTTATGATGTTGTTTATAGCAGAATGATAAAAGGATCAGGAAGAAAAGGAGATGTATTATTTGCTATTTCAACATCTGGAAATTCAAAAAATATTATTTTAGCTATTGAAGAAGCGAAAAAGCAAGGAATGATTTCAATAGGTATGACGGGATCATCGGGAGGAAAAATGGATGCTATTTGTGATATTATGTTAAAAGTTCCAAGCAACGATACTCCTCGTATTCAAGAATCACATATTTTAATCGGACATATCATTTGTCAGTTGATAGAAGAAACTATTTTTCCGAAATGATAGTTGATAAAAGTTGGACATTATTTCTTGATAGAGATGGCGTGATCAATAAAGAATTACGAAAGGATTACGTCAAAACTTGGGATGATTTTCAATTTGAAGAAGGCGCTTTAACTGCATTAGCAAAACTCAATACATTATTCGGAAATATCGTGGTCGTTACTAATCAGCGTGGTGTTGGAGCTGGTATCATGACAGAAGAATCACTTCAAACAATTCATGAACAGATGCTTAATGAGATTCATAAAAATAATGGGAGAATCGATAAAGTATATTTTGCTCCTGAAGAAGATAGATTAAATATTCACCGTAAACCAAATCCTACAATGGGACATCATGCAAAAAATGATTTTCCTGAAATAGATTTTAGCAAATCAGTGATGGTTGGAAATTCTATTTCTGATATGGAATTTGGTCGTGCATTGGGAATGGTAAACGTATTTATTGATGAGAAAGAAAAATACAATGCCACAAAAACTGAAGAGATGGATTATATATTTTCTTCGTTAGCAGAATTCGCATCAATCTGCGAAAGCTAAATTACTCATCAAGCATTTCAAGTTTTTCGAGCATCTCTTCGAACTCTGGATCGGTAGCGAAATCACCTTTTATTTTGCTGATTAAAGTTTGCGCAATAGTTAATTCCATGCTTCGTACTTCGTTGTACTTTCGTTCTGAAACTTTATTTAATCGCATGGCAATTGCTTTGTATTCATCACCAATTTCTGTTAAAAAACTACGACAAACTAATTCCATCATCAAATAAAACTGATACAACTCCTGACGAGTTAAAGTCATTTTAATGTTTTCCTGAACAACGGCAAAATTCAATGCAATCTGCCCTACTCCATCTCGATCAATTAGCTCTAGCATATCAGCACGTCGAACAAGATCAAATTTTTCTTGCTGATAAATAAATTGATACGAGGCAGCCATTGAACGCACAAAAAGTTTCAATTCCTTGCTTGCAGTGATATCGATCTCTTCCTTAAATTGTATGGATCCCATCTTGCAAAAATACGAATCCTATAGCTAGAATAAAATATTTATTCCTTATGAAATTAAATCAATAATATTTTTAAGATGAAAAAAGAACCCTTAAAATAAGTGGATTACTAAAAAAATTCTACTTCTATACACAATTCTTCGTGTAAAAATGCTTTTCGTTATCGAAATATGACCGATTAAGATCAATATCTTTGAAAATATCAAGAAATAATTCATTTTCTTACAATCCACGAGCGGCAACTTCGTTTCATATTGAACGTATACAAAGCTTAGCAAAATTTGAAACAATGCAGAAATTCCCTTTGTTAAGATTATGGTCATCTATTTTTGTAGTTGCGCTCCTATCGAGTTGCGGACGTGTTCAAACCGCAGAAGCACAAAAACCTATTGTCAAATCGGTTGAACCATTATTAATAAGCAAAGTAGTGGTATCCTTTAACGAAACTTCCTCCATGAAATTTGTTAATGAAAATCAACTGTATAGTGAAGCGTGGGATACTTTAGCACAACCACGATTTTGGAAACAAATTATTTGTCTCAGCCCTGATTCATGTATTATCAACATTGCAAAATCGAGGACACCACTTCAAACGTACAACTATAAATCTTGGTTAAACCAAGGTGAATATGCTCGACTCACTCAGAAAAATGACTTGCGTTCAAATTACAACATTGAAAACAACGAAGATCTTTATGTAACAAGTGGTAAAGGTGAATTTTACGAGCATCGAAAAACTATTCCTACCATCAGCAAAGCAGTGAGTTATTTTAATGAGTTTGGTGTTGACCCTTGGTATGCTCAAACAATTTTATTGATTGAAAGTCCGGGAAAGCAAACAGCGAAATCTTCAGCCGGTGCCAATGGTCCATTTCAATTAATGAAATCTGTTGCGATGAAATATGGTTTGAAAGTAAATAAATATGTTGATGAACGTCAGGATTTAAAACGCGCTGCGTATGGTGCTTCTAAATTAATTGGTACTATTTGTATTCCGAAAGTTAAAGGATTATTAGAAGCACATAACATTCCTTATAATGAAACAGATTTATGGTTTCGCTTACTTGTAATGCACGCTTATCATGCAGGAGCGGGAAACTTAGCTTGCGCGATTAATAAATTAAATCCAACTGCGGGTGGTCAAGCTTTGATTGTTCAATTGTGGCATACTGAATGTGGCGGATTTAAAAATGAATCACAAAATTATTCTCAAATTGCATTAGCAGCAATAATGAATTTCGAAGAGATTGTAAGGGCAAATGGTGATACCGTTTTTTTAGTGCAAGGTGATCATGCATATAATTTATATAAGCATAAAATGTTTGATAATGAAACATCACAAATCATAGTAAAAAATTGTCTAGATAAATACGAACGTGATTTAGTTGATGGTGTAATTCCCTTTGATTATTTTATCAAAAAAACAGAAGAACTACGTTTCGAATTAGCCATCTTGAATGGTGAACCGCGTAAGCCAGAAACATTATTAGCTGTTTATCCATCCAATGAAAATCATTATATTGAATTAGGAAATGAATTATTAAGAAAACGAAAAGTTGATGATGCAATTCGTTTGTTCAAAATGAATATGATTAACTTTCCACAATCTGCTGCCGCTATTGATAGTTTGAGTAGAGCGTATCGCCTAAATGGTAGCTTTGGGTTAAACCAAAAATTCATGTCGAAATCAAAAAATTCACGATAATTTTTGTGTTTAATAAACGATACATCTTTTTAAGATATGGATTTATATTTAAGTTTTTTGTTTAATAAATAATCGTTATTCAATTTTGTTCTGTCACTTTCTTTTGGTGTGCAAAAGAAAGTAACCAAAGAAAAGCACACAAGCGTAACCAACTATCAATTGAACAATCTGCTATTTACAACGGCTATTAAGTGAAAGCAAAATGCAGTGCTTTCTATTTACTTCATCTATACATCAATTGATAGTTCCCACTTACGCTTGACCACAACCGCACGTGGTTATGTTTAAGTTTTTCACTTGGGAATAGGATTTCTAGAAATATATTTAATTAAAAGTCCCTCATTCGTAAGGATTTAAGGAGGCCAGAATTTATTTTCGGAGATCTGACTTTAAAAACTACGTATATTTATTTCACAATATTTGAATTTATATAAATCACCTCTATCCAAATGAAAACAGAAATGAGTTAGCGTTTTTCTTTTTAAATCAGGAATCAGATTTCTTAACTGGATCAAATTCCTTTTTTGCCGTGGGCTTTTTCTCATCAAGATAAAAAAGATTCGACATATCAGAAACCGTACGAATATTCCCAAAAACAATTGTTACTTTTTGATCATCTACTGATTCTACAATTCCTGTTACTTTTCCATTCTTTAAACGCACTTTACTGCCACGCTTTATCAACTTAGTATTGTACCTTGCAATTTCCTCCGACTTAACTTTCTCTTTTTGATTTAAAGCTTCTTTACGATCGTTTAACTGTGTATTGTATTTATCTAAAACTTGTTTTTTATTTTTTGCATCGCGCCATTCCTTAACAAATTTCTTAAACTTTTCTTCTAATTGAGTTGACAATCGCAATTCCTTTTGTCTTATTCGTTCATTGTCGGTCTCGAAACGTTGCTCTTGCAAATTGACATTTTTTTCATATTTGCCAATTGTTTCTTTAAGATGCTTCTCTTGAATTTTATTTTGCTCAAGCAACTTCATCAACTCTCCTTTCTCTCGTTCCAATCGTGTTAACGTCTCTTCTAACAACAAACTATTTTTCGTTACTTTTTTTCTTGCTCGATTAATTACATGAGAAGGCAATCCACTTCTTTCAGCAACAACAAACGTATACGAACTTCCAGGCTTGCCTACTTCTAATCTAAATTGAGGTTCTAATTTCTGTGCATCAAATGCCATTGAACCATTAATAATTCCAGCAGTCCTATCAGCAAGAACTTTTAAATTCATGTAATGCGTTGTAATTAATCCAAACGATTTACGATGATTTAATTCTTCAAGAATTGCTTCTGCTAAAGCACCACCTAATGCAGGATCTGTTCCTGTACCAAATTCATCAATTAAAAAAAGTGTTTGCGAACCTGCTTGCTGCAAAAATACTTTCATGTGTCGCAAGCGTGAACTATAAGTGCTTAGTTCAAATTCTAACGATTGTGAATCACCAATGTCAACTAAAATATTTTTAAAAAATCCGAAATGACTATTTGAATCTGCCGTTACTAAAAATCCTGCTTGCAGTAACATTTGCAAAAGACCAACAGTTTTCATACAAACAGTTTTTCCTCCAGCATTAGGACCCGAAATAACAAGTATTCTATCCTTCTCATCCAACTTTAAATCGAAAGGAATAGTTGTTTTTCCAGACGAAGAATTATAAGAATACAATAAAGGGTGACAAGCTTTTATTAAATCAATGTTAGGTTTATTTTCAATAAAAGGTAGATGTGCATTTAGTTTGATTGCTAATCTAGCCTTAGCAGCGATCATATCAAAATTAGCAATATGATTTAAATATGCAGAAATTAAACTATGAAACTTCCGCAAATTTTCTGTGAGTTCACGTAGTATTCTAAGTATCTCTTCTCTTTCGTCTTCTTCTAATGATGTGATATAACTATTCATTCCTATTGCTTCTTCAGGTTCAATATAACAAGTTTTTCCTGTTGCAGATAAGTCATGAATAATGCCTTTTGCAGAACGCTTTTGTTCAGAAAAAATAGATATTACTCTACGACCATTTCGCCAACTTTCTTCGGAATCCGTAAGCCATCCACTCTTCCTATATTTTTGAATTATGGATTGATACATCTGGTCCGCTTCTACTCTTTTTCGCGATAAATTTTTTCGAATTCTAGCTAAATCTGAAGATGCAGTATTTCGAACAACACCAGTATCATCAATAACTTTATCAATCGATTCTAAAATACTTTTTTCATATTTGATATTAGTTAATCTACTAAAAAGCAAAGAATATTTTTCTTCACGACCTTTAAAGAAATCAAAAATTAATCGCATGAGTGAAACAACTTTTGCAATTTGCATCACCTGCGTTACTGATAAAACAGAGTTTTGAATGAAAAGTAATTTTAGTTCTGAAGTGACATCAGGATATCCATCTTTTGGAAATGGATCTCCGGTTATGATTACGGTCCTTAATTCATCCGTTTCTTCTAATGATTTTAAAGCTGTTGCAAAATCATCAGATGGATGTAATTGATGTATCAATCGCCGTCCTAATAAACCCGCGCATTCCTCTTCCGCAAGAAGTTTGATTTTTTCAAACTCTTCCAACAATAATGAATGTGCTGGGAAGATTTTCATGCTACAAATTTAGAATATTATGATGGAGTAATTGAAATGATTCAAGATTTCATTTGAATGTATACAACAACAAAATCAAAGAAATAGTTCTATCTATAAAGAAAAAATAAAAACGAAACCGAATTAAATGATATCAGCATTCATTATATAAATTTCCTCTCAATTTATACACAATAATCGCGTTCCTGTTAATAACCTTTCAAATCCTAAAGGCATTAATTTAACTTTGCATCTTCAATCAATAATTCTTATGTCAGATTTAATTACTCTTCAGCGTATTACCACTCAAGTGCGACGTGATATTGTACGTATGGTTCATGCGGTTCAAAGTGGTCACCCAGGTGGATCATTGGGTTGTACTGAGTTTTTCACGGTTCTTTATAACGAGATAATGTCGCATAAGCCTAGTCCATGGGAAATGAATGGTAAAGATCAAGATATTTTTTTCCTCTCAAACGGTCATATTTCTCCGGTTTTTTATAGCACTTTAGCGAGATCAGGATATTTCCCCGTAAAAGAATTAGCAACTTTTAGAAAGCTAAACACTAGATTGCAAGGACATCCTACTACACACGAAGGTCTTCCAGGAGTAAGAATTTCTTCTGGTTCACTAGGACAAGGATTATCGGCAGCTATTGGAGCATCGATCGCTAAAAAGCTAAACAATGATTCCAATTTAGTTTACGTTTTAATGGGAGATGGTGAATTACAAGAAGGACAAGTTTGGGAAGCATGTATGTTTGCCGCTGCCAAAAAAGTGGATAACATTATTGCAACAATTGATTTAAACGGACAACAAATTGATGGTGCTACGAAAGATGTGCTAAACATTGGTGAAATAAAACCGAAATGGGAAGCCTTTGGATGGATTGTTTTAGAAACCAATGGTAATGATATTGAAGAGTTGCGGTCAACTTTACATAAAGCAAAATCATTAACTGGTCAAGGTAAACCTATCATTATATTGATGAAAACGGAGATGGGGAATGGAGTTGACTTTATGATGCATTCACATAAATGGCATGGCATTCCTCCTAATGATGATCAATTAAAAAATGCACTTTCACAGAATGAAGAAACATTGGGTGATTATTAAGCAATGTTAAAAAAAATATTCAATTTCTTTTTCAATAAAATATGTTTTGCAATTGTAATTTTTACATTGGTAAGCGGATCAATATCTGCGCAACAGAAAAAAGAAAAGCAACAGTTAACACGAATTTTATTTCTTTTTGATGCATCTCAAAGTATGTATGCTCGTTGGGAAACGAATACGAAGTATGAAGTGGCAAAGAAATTATTAAGTGAGATGGTGGATAGTTTACAGCCTGTAGAAAATCTCGAACTTGCCTTACGCGTTTACGGACACACTAAAAAATTTCCACCTCAAGATTGTGATGATACCCGATTAGAAGTTCCTTTCGGAAAAAATAATGGATACAAAATCAAACAACGCTTAAACGAGATAAATCCAAGCGGAACTACTCCAATAGCTCTTTCGTTAGAAAAATGCAGTGGTGACTTTCCAAAAGATCCTGCAAGAAATATTATTATTCTGATTACAGATGGTATTGAAGAATGTAATGGTGATCCTTGTGCCGTTTCGGCTTCATTACAAAAAAGAGGAGTTATATTAAAACCATTTGTTATAGGACTAGGATTAAATAAAGATTTTTTAAAATCATTTGAATGTGTTGGAAATTATTTTGATGCAACAAATGAAACTTCTTTTCGATATGCATTAAACGTTGTTATCACTCAAGCATTGAATAATACCACTGTTCAAGTTAATTTACTTGATGCTTATGGTAAACCCACAGAGACAAACGTACCAATGACTTTTTACGATCAATTTTCTGGCTCCATCAGATATAATTTTATGCATACGATGAATGCAAAAGGAGTTCCTGATACCTTGCAAATTGATCCTCTAGGAAAATATAAAATTTGTGTTCACACTTTGCCATCAGTAACAAAAGATAGTATTTCATTTACTCCTGGTAAACATAATGTAATAGGAATTGATACTCCTCAAGGAGATTTATTTTTAAAAATTGATGGAAGTAATGAGTATAAAAAGTTGCAAGCGATTTTAAGAAAACACAAAGAAACATCAACATTAAATGTACAAGATTTTAATACAAGCGAACGATATCTAACAGGTAATTATGACTTGGAAGTATTAACATTACCTAGAATGTATGTCGACAATATTGATATATCGCAAAGCAAAACTACTACCGTACAAATTCCAAATCCAGGCATTGTTACCATTCAAACAAACGCACCAGGCTTTGGAAGTATATTGATAGAAGATCACAATGAATTAAAATGGGTTTATTCATTGCAAGAAAATTCTATCAAAGAAAGTATCGTTCTACAACCAGGAAATTACAGAGTAATATTTCGTCCTCGAAATTCACTCTCATCTTTATACACAATCGAAAAATCTTTCAAAATTGCATCAGGAAGTAGCATAAGTGTTTCAATAAATTAATAGTACAAAATATAATTAATTTCATATTTCAATACGCATGAAAAAATATACTTACACCGAGAAGAAAGATACGCGTTCAGGATTTGGCGCTGGGTTATTAGAAGTTGGGAAGAAAAATAAAAATGCTATTGCCCTATGCGCCGACTTAACTGGATCGTTAAAGATGGATGCCTTTGCAAAGGAATTTCCTGATCGATTTATTCAAGTTGGAATTGCAGAAGCAAATATGATGGGCATTGCTGCTGGATTAACTATAGGTGGAAAAATTCCATTTACAGGAACTTTTGCAAACTTCAGCACCGGACGTGTTTATGATCAGATTCGCCAATCAATTGCTTACTCAGGAAAAAATGTAAAAATTTGTGCTTCACATGCGGGATTGACATTAGGAGAAGATGGAGCAACGCATCAAATATTAGAAGACATTGGATTAATGAGAATGCTTCCCGGAATGGTGGTGATAAATCCTTGTGACTACAATCAAACAAAAGCTGCCACATTAGCAATTGCTGAATATGTAGGCCCAGTTTATTTACGTTTCGGACGACCTACCGTTCCAAATTTTACTCCTGCTGATCAAACATTTGAAATAGGAAAAGCTGTTCATTTGAATGAAGGTTCAGATGTGACCATCATCGCAACAGGTCATTTAGTGTGGCAAGCAATTTTAGCGGGAGAAGAACTAGCTGCTAAAGGTATTTCAGCCGACATCATCAATATCCATACAATAAAACCAATTGATGAATCAGCAATCCTAACGTCACTAGCAAAAACTCGCTGCGTAGTTACTGCAGAAGAACATAATAAATTTGGAGGATTAGGCGATGCAGTTGCTCAAGTTTTATCAGTACACATGCCAAGCCCTCAAGAATATGTTGCCGTAAATGATAGTTTTGGAGAAAGCGGAACTCCAGATGAGCTCATGACAAAATATGGATTAGATGCTAAAAATATTGTAGAAGCAGTTGAACGTGTTTTGTCTAGAAAAGAAGCTGTTCATGCTTAAAAAGTTAGCAACGAATTAAACCTTGTGGTAAAATTGGCATCGTATAGTCCTATTACAATTTTTATTGATGCTACTGAATGGATGAATACAGTGATAGTGAATTAATCGAACGTTTTCGTAATCCCGAAGGCAATAATAAACACTATGCTTTTAATTTACTGGTTCGCAAATATCAGCAAAAGCTTTATTACCATATCCGACGTATTGTTGTTGATCATGATGACACCAATGATTTACTGCAAAATACTTTTATTAAAGTTTGGAATCATTTGGATGGGTTCAGAGAAGATAGTCAATTATATACTTGGCTATATCGTGTTGCAACAAATGAATGCTTAGGGTTTTTAAAGCAAAAAAGAAAACGCTTTTTTTTACCTATCGCTGATGTAGAAAGTGAATTATCAGAGAAATTAGTGCGAAATGAGGTTCTTAATGCTGATAAGCTCGAATTAAAATTACAGCAAGCAATATTAAGTCTGCCAGAAAAACAAAGAATTGTTTTCAACCTTCGCTATTATGATGAGATGAAATACGAGGAAATGTCTGCTGTATTGGGCACTTCTGTTGGTGCACTCAAGGCCTCCTATCATCATGCAGCAGCGAAAGTTGAAAAATTTATATTAGGAAATTAAACTTTATAGATTACTATCCATCTTAAAGAAATACAGTAAAAAACATGAAACCAAATTTACACCATGATGATGAATTAAGCGAAACAAATCACTTACAATCGCTATCACGAAAAGAACCATTTCAAGCTCCGAATGGTTACTTCGATTCACTTACATCTAAAATTCAAGATAAATTAAATCAAGATCAAAATCTTGTTAATTCAACTGTTAAAGCTAAACGTCCTGTTTTTATTATAGCTATTTTATTAACTGTTTGTATAAGTGCTGGTATTTCCTTTTATATGATCAATTCTAACAAACCACATCCAAATGAAATTGCGTGTACGTATGATGACATGATCGAAAGTGGATATTATTCGGAGTTCGATGAAAGTGCATTATCAGAAAAATATTTAGCTTGTCAGCCGGTAAATGAGAATGAAGATAAAGCAATAGAAGATTATCTCATAAATAATAGCGATGAATCACTATTAATAAATCAATTTTGAAATACAAAAACATGAAAACTATACGCAACTTATTACCAATATTACTTTGTCTAATATCGCTTTCTCTTTCAGCGCAAACACAAGCACCTAATCGTTCGCCAAGAAAAGAGGAACGAAAGGAAGAAATTGAATCAATGAAAATTGCTTATTTAACAAGAAGATTAGATTTAACTTCTGATGAAGCTCAACGCTTTTGGCCCGTCTTCAATCAGTTTTCTGATGAATTAAAAAAAGTAAGAAAGGATCATGCTTCTCAAAAACGTGACCTAAAAGATGATATGAGTTCACTAAGCGATAAGGATGCTGAAAAAATTGTTGATGGTGAAATAATTTTCCGACAACAAGAAGTAGATATCATGAAAAAGTTTCATCCACAATTTAAACAAGTATTACCTATCAAAAAAGTTGCCTTGCTTTATGGAGCCGAAAATGATTTTAAGAAAGAGTTGCTTGAGAAAATTAAAGATAGAAGGCAACAAATGAAATAACAAATGCATTTATTATAAAAAAAGAACGGGAACCAATATGGTTCCCGTTCTTTTTTTATCGAAGAAAAAAATTTATGCTTTCTGTAAATACATTACTTCTTTAACAGCTTTGATAACACGAGCTGGATTTGGTAAATACGCTTCAATTAATGTTGGAGCATAAGGCAATGGAACATCACCACCCATCACTCTTAAAATCGGTGCATCTAAATAGTCAAAAGCATCTTTCTGAACTTTAAAAGCGACTTCTGTAGCGATAGATGCAAGTGGCCAACTTTCCTCCACCACAACTAAACGATTGGTTTTCTTAACGGATTCAATAATGGTTTTATAATCTATAGGACGAACAGAACGTAAGTCAATTACCTCCGCACTAATATTCTCTTTTGCTAATTCATCAGCTGCAGCATAAGCGATTTTCATCATCTTACCGAAAGAAACAATAGTTACATCCGTACCTGCACGTTTTATATCAGCAACACCAATTGGCATCAAATATTCACCCTCTGGAACCATTCCCTTATCGCCGTACATCTGCTCACTCTCCATGAAAATGACAGGATCGTTATCACGAATTGCCGATTTCAAAAGTCCTTTTGCATCAGCTGGATTTGACGGAACAACTACTTTCAAGCCAGGACAGTTAGCATACCAACTCTCAAATGCCTGACTATGCTGTGAACTTAACATACCCGCAGAACCAGTTGGTCCACGAAAAACAATTGGAACGCTAAAATTGCCTCCACTCATACTCATCATTTTAGCCGCCGAATTTATCACCTGATCAATAGCAACCAATGAAAAATTAAACGTCATAAACTCAATAATTGGGCGAAGTCCATTCATAGCTGCACCAACGCCAATTCCGGCAAAACCAAGCTCCGCAATGGGAGTATCAATAACTCGCTTTGGACCAAACTCATCAAGCATACCCTGACTAACTTTATAGGCACCGTTATATTCGGCAACCTCTTCACCCATTAGGAATACGCGCTCATCACGACGCATTTCTTCATTTAGTGCTTCACGCAAAGCTTCACGAAATTGGATCTCTCTCATCTGGTTTTATAATTCTGGATTGCAAAAATAGGGATTACTTGGCAATTTATTGTTTAGATAAATATCGAGGTTTAAAATGCTACGCTTATTCTAAAGTAATTGCTTTTGCAGATGTAATAAAGTTTATCTTTTATGATGATAATTTGAAACAAAAATAAGTAATGAATTAGGGTGAATCTTGAGCTGTCAATTTTAGAAGAACTAAGGAAAAAGGCGAAAAAAAAATCATCTTTCAATTTTTTATTATTATATTTGATTCACGGTATCGTTCTTTAAATAGTAAAACCAGTTTTAACAGTTTTTATTCATCTTTAAAATCTTATGATCATGTTTAACAAAAACAAGTATTCACAATGCCAGAGC